>NZ_JABUMQ010000037.1:0-47268 GCF_013336645.1 Myxococcus sp. CA039A
GAGGGCGGGAGTGGTGACGCGTGGCGGCGGAGGCGGCAGCGGGGGAAGTGCCGGGGGCGCGCTCGGCAGCGAGCGCGGCAGGCTCACCGCCACGGCGGAAGCGGGCAGGGGAGACGGAGGTGCACCGAGCGGCCGGCTGGGGGCGGGGCGCGCGCCCAGGACGTGCGTGCGACCGGGCTGGAGCTTGCGAGGCATCCGCCCACTCACGAAGTAGGACACCGCCGTGGTCCGCAGGGTCGCCAGATCCAACCCCGTCTGCACCAGCAGCTCTTGCGCGACGCAGCGCACCCGGGTCACCGCGATGAGCAGGTGCAGGCAGTCGGCTTCCTGCGAGCCGCAGCTCGTGGCGATTTCCCGGGCTTTCTCGCGCAGTTCGCGAACCTGTCCGTCCGTCTCCGCCGGGGCCGCGGTGAGCAGGTGGAGGAGGGCATCCTCGTCCACACCCCGCTCCTTCAGCAGGAGCTGCGCCCGGTTCTCCACCGTGAAGAGCGCCAACAGCACGTGGGCCGAAGTAATCTTCTGGGCCACGCTCCGGGCGATGTCATTCGCTTCTTGGAGGACCTGGGCCAGATCCGTGCTTTCGACCATTCGAGCTCCGGCAAGCGTGCAGCCGAGCGGAATACACCCTCTCGATCCCGACGGCAAAATTTCCGCAACAGGTTGCTACAGGTCTGCGGAATCCTTGAGGTAGAAAGCCGCGCAACCTTCCATGAGGATGGAATTCGGTTGGCCGGCTGCCCGTTCACCGCCGCGATTTTTCGACTGGCCGAGCAATTGCCTGAGGGGGAGCGCCGTACATCCCTCCGAGACCACTCACTCTATGACCTCACTCGTCCAACCCGTGCGCGTCTTCATCGACCCTGTCGAGGGAACGCCCGCCGCCGTCGAAGCCCGCCGTTGGGTCTGGCCCCTGCTCATCCTCGCGCTTTGTGTGTCCGCCTCCGGGACGCTGTTTTCCCTTCGCTGGGACGCGACCCCGGATGTCATCCGTGAACTCCAGGCGTCCGGGGAGATGGCGACCATCTCCGAGGCCGACCTGACCGACAAGATCCAGACGACGACCCGCAAGGCGCTCGTCGGAGGCATCGCCAAGGGCGTCTTCGTGATGCCGATGGTGGCGCTGCTGCTGGCCGCCATCCTCTGGGTGGTGTCCTGGCTGTTTGATCGCCCCGCCCACTTCGAGCAGCTGATGTCCGTGGCGGCGCTGGCGCTGTTGCCCATCGCGCTGTACCACGCGGTCCTCACGCTCTGCATCGCCGCGCAGCACACGCTCAGCGTCGCTCGCGTCGCGCAGCTGGTGCCGTCGCACCTGGGCGCGTTCCTGGGGACCCTCAGCCCGAAGATGGCGCGCGTGGCGTCCACCGTGGACTTCTTCAACCTCTGGAGCACGGGCCTGTTGGGCCTGGGCTTCGCCGCCGCCACCGGTATGCCCCGCGGCCGCGCGCTGATCCTGGCACTGGTGCTCTACGTGATGTTCGCGGGGGTGTTGATGGTGGGCCTTCCCGGAGCGGAGATGGCGGGAGGTGGCCGATGAACGCGCTCCTCGTCGCCGTGCTGCTCTCCGCCGCTCCCGCGCCCACGCGCCTCACCCTGGACGAGGTCCGCACCCAGGGCCGCCAGAGCACCACCGCGCTCCAGGCGCTGCTCGACCTGGACATCGCCAGTGAAGACGTGCGCGTGACGCGCTCGGCGCTCCTGCCGCAGCTCTCCGTCAACGCCTCGGTTGGCAAGAACTGGTTCGGTCGCCGCAAGTCCTTCAACCTGGTGCCGGACCCGAACAACCCGGGCGAGTTCGTGCAGATCCCCGTCGAGTCGAAGCCGACCAGCACGGGCGACTACGACCTGGGCTTCATCCTCAATCAGGTCATCTACGACAGGGCGCGCTGGAAGCAGCTGGAGCAGAGCGGCGTGCTGCGCGATGCGCAGACGAGCCAGGCGCAGGAAGAGGCGGACACCTCCGAGCTGGAGGCCATCCGGCGGTTCTTCACGCTCTTCCGCTCCCAGGCCACCCGCCAGGTGCTGGAGGCCACCGTCAAGCGCAGCGAGGAGCAGCTGGACCGCGCGCGCTCCCTGTTCCAGGCCGGACGCGTGGGCAAGGTCGAGGAGATCTCCGCGCTGGTGAACCTGGGCAATGACCGCATCACCTTCGTCCAGTCCCTCACCACGTTGGTGACGGACCAGACGCAGCTGGCCGTGTGGTTGACCCGTCCCGGCACCGAGCCCCTGGAGGCGGTGGATCCGGGCGTGCTCACCTCGGAGCCCGCGCCCGCGCCCACCATCGAGCAGGCCATCGACTCCGCCCGCGAGCGGCGCCCGCTGCTCAAGGCGCTCCAGCTTCAGGTGCGCTCGGCGGAGCTGCAGCGCTCCATCGCCCGGGCGGACTACCTGCCCGTGCTGTCGGCCCGTGGCCTCTACACCCGCCAGGGCCCGGACGCGGAGCAGGTCTTCACCGAGCCTCGCCTGCAGAACAACTTCCTGGGCAGCATCAACCTCGAGTGGAACGTCTTCAACGGGTTCATCACCCCCGCCCAGACGCGGCGCGCCGAGGCCGGCATCCGCAAGGCGCAGCTCACGCTGGCGCAGTCGGCCCGGGAGATCGAGGGCCAGGTGCGTGCCGCCCACCAGTCGCTGGAGGCGCAGATGGTCGCCGCCCGGCTGTCCGCCGAGAACAAGGAGGCCGCCTTCCAGGGCCTCCGGCTTGCGGAGGAGCGCTTCAAGGCCGGTGCGGGCTCCACGCTGGAAGTCCGCGATGCCCAGCTGAACCTCACGCAAGCGGAGCTGAGCTTGTTGGAAAACAGGATTGATGTCGAAATCGCCCGCTTCAGTTTGTTGCGGGCCATGGGCGCCCTGAGCCCGGGAGAGACGAAATGAAGTGGTGGAAGGGTGCGATTGCCGGTGCGCTGTTCCTGGGTGCCGCGGCCATCACGGCTGGAGGACTGAAGGAGCGTCCGCCGCCGTCCCAGGAAGTGCAGATCGCCAAGGCTCGCAAGGGCACCATCACCCGCACCATCACCGGTGCGGGAAAGGTGCAGGCTGCGACCACGGTGAAGATCTCCTCCAGCCTCTCCGGAGACCTGGTGGAGCTGCTCGTCAAGGATGGCGAGCCGGTGAAGAAGGGGCAGGTGCTCGGGCGCATCGACAAGCGCATCTACGAGGCCGCGATGAAGCAGGCGATGGCGTCGCAGAACGCCGCGCGCGCCGACTCCCAGGTGGCGGAGGTGGAGGTCAGCCGCACCACGTCGGAGCTGGGACGGGTGGAGGGCCTGGTGACCAAGGGCCTGGCGTCCGGCGCGGAGCTGGACATCGCGAAGGCGAGCAAGAACACGGCGGAGGCGCGGCTCGCGTCCGCCCGCCAGCAGCTGGCGCGCAACATCGCCATCGTCGAGCAGGCGCAGGCGGACCTGTCGAGGACGACGCTGTCGTCGCCCATCGACGGCAACGTCATCGAGCTGTCGCGCGAGGTGGGTGAGCGCGTGCGTGGCTCGGAGCTGGCCGAGGACGTGGTGATGACCATCGCCGCGCTGAGCGCCATGGAGGTGAAGTTCGAGGTGGGTGAGCACGAGGTCGTGCACCTGAAGCCGGGCCAGCCCGCGGACGTGACGCTGGACGCGCTGGAGGGGCAGACGTTCCAGGGCTCGGTGGTGGAAATTGCCCAGAAGGCGCTCATCAAGAACCCGGGCACGGAGGCGGAAGTGACGAGCTTCCCTGTCACGGTGGCGCTGGACATGCGGCCGCCGGGCGTGCTGCCGGGCATGAGCGCGGAGGCTCGCATCTCCGCGGAGACGCACGATGACGTCATCCTGGTGCCCATCCAGGCGGTGACGGTGCGCGCGGAGCGCTCGCTGCCGGACTTCAAGGAGTCGGTGGAGGGCGGCGCGCTGAAGGCCAAGCGCACCGAGACGCTCGCCAAGGTGGTGTTCGTGGTGGACGCGGCGAACAAGGCGCAGGTGCGGCGGGTGCAGACGGGCATCGCCTCCGACACGGAGCTGGAGATCCTCTCCGGGCTGAGCGATGGGGACCGCGTGGTGGAAGGGCCCTACCGCACGCTGTCGAAGGAGCTGAACCACGGGGACAATGTCCAGGCGCCCGAACCGGGCGAGGGTCCTGGCGCGAAGGGCGGTCAGAAGTCGTGAGTGACGGCAGCGGCGCCGGCACAGGCCGGCTCATCCAGGTGGACGACATCACCCGCGTCTTCCATGTCGGTGGCGAGGAGGTGCGCGCGCTGCGAGGCGTCACCTTCGGCATCAGCCGAGGGGAGTGGGTGGCCATCATCGGCCAGTCCGGTTCTGGCAAGAGCACGATGATGAACGTGCTGGGCTGCCTGGATACGCCCACCAGCGGCCGCTACATGCTCAACGGCAAGGACGTGTCGCGCATGAGCGACGACGAACTCGCCGTCATCCGCAACGTGGAGATCGGCTTCATCTTCCAGACGTTCCAGCTGCTGCCGAAGGAGACGGCGCTGGCGAACGTGGAGCTGCCCCTGGTGTACCGGGGCATGGCGGCCAAGGAGCGGCGGGAGCGGGCGAAGGCGGCGCTGGACAAGGTTCAGCTCACGCACCGCATGCACCACCGACCCAACGAGCTGTCGGGTGGTCAGCGTCAGCGCGTGGCCATTGCCCGCGCGCTGGTGTCTGAGCCCTCCATGCTCCTGGCGGACGAGCCCACGGGCAACCTGGACTCGGCCACGGGCGAGGAGATCGTCCGGCTGTTCGAGCAGCTCCACCAGGCGGGCCACACGCTGGTGCTCGTCACGCACGAGCCCAAGCTCGCGGCGCGCTGCCCCCGGGCCATCCGCCTGAGCGACGGAGAGATTGTCGCCGACGGTCCCGGGCGTGAAGTGGCCATGGGCGTCGCCGGCCCGATGGTGGCAGGCGTATGAAGAACGCGACGAGCCTGCGGGTGGATGTCCTGGAGGGGGCGCGCATCGCCGTGTTCTCCCTGCGCGCCAACCGCCTGCGCACGGTGCTGACGACGCTGGGCATCGGCATCGGCGTGGCCACGCTGCTGGCCATCGTCGGCATCATCCAGGGGCTCAACACGTCCTTCCACCGACAGCTCGCGAGCTTCGGCGCCAACACGCTCTACGTCTCCAAGTTCCCGTGGATGATCAAGGGCGATTGGTGGAAGTACCGCAATCGCAAGAACTTCACCCTGGAGCAGCTGCCCCGGCTGCGCGCCATGGCGCCGTTCATCACCGCGATGTCCCCGTCCGTCTCGCGGCTGTCGGACGTGTCGTACGGCGGCGAGCAGATGTCGTCGGTGCGCATCCAGGGCGTCAACCACGAGTACCTGGGCATCGCGGGCTTCGACATCACCGGGGGCCGCTTCATCACGGAGTCGGATGAAGAGGTGACGCGTCCGGTGGCGGTGCTGGGCGCGGACGTGGCGGAGCGGCTGTTCCCCGGCATCAGCCCGGTGGGACGGAGCATCCGCGTGGACAACCGCTCCTTCCAGGTGGTGGGAACGCTCAGTCGGAAGGGGAAGGTGGTCAACGAGAGCATGGACCTGCTCGTGCTCATCCCCTTCAAGACGTTCTACAGCAACTTCGGCAAGGGCCGGCCGTTCGAGATCGCCATGGCGGTGGCGGACGCGTCCCAGGTGCGCATGGCGGAGGACCAGCTCATCGGCATCCTGCGGCGCCTGCGCGGCACGGAGCCGGGTCAGCCCGACGACTTCAACATCAACAAGCCGGAGGCGATGGCGCAGACCTACGCGCAGCTGACCGGCGCGCTGTACGGCGTGGCGGTGGGCGTGGGGCTCATCACCTTGTTGGTGGGCGGCATCGGCATCATGAACATCATGCTGGTGTCGGTGCGCGAGCGGACGCGGGAGATTGGCGTGCGGCGCGCGCTGGGAGCGCGCAAGCGCACCATCGTCGTCCAGTTCCTCATGGAGGCGGCCAGCGTGTCCGCGGTGGGAGGCCTGCTGGGAACGACGGTGGGATTGGGCACCGCCAAGGTGGTGTCGCTGATAACGCCGCTGGCGGCGGACGTGCAGACGTCCACGGTGCTGGGTGGGGTGTTCTTCGCCGCGCTGGTGGGCCTGCTGTTCGGCATCTGGCCGGCGGCGCGCGCGGCGAACCTGGACCCCGTGGAAGCCCTTCGGTACGAGTGAGTCGATGCGAGCCTTCCTGGACAATCTGCGGCTGGCCCTGGGGACCTTCCTGGGCAACCCGCTGCGCTCCCTGCTGACGCTGTTGGGCATCGTCATCGGCGTGGCCACGGTCATCACGATGATGGGCCTCATCGAGGGCCTGCGCACCAAGGTGAACCGCGACCTGGGCCGGCTGGGGGCGCACACCTTCCAGCTCACCAAGTGGCCCGCGGGCGGCTTTGGCCGCTTCAACTGGGCGAAGTTCGCCAAGCGCCCGGACATGGGCCTGGAGGACGTGCGCGCCATCGAGATGTTCTGTCCGTCGGTGGGCGTGGTGGCCCCGTCGGACGACCAGGGCGGGCAGAAGGTGTCGACGGTGAGCGCGGAGACGCGGCCGTCAGTGCGCATCATCGGCGCGTCCACGACGTACCCGATGACGAGCGGTGTCTCTGTGCAGTCCGGCCGCTACTTCAACGAAGTGGAGGGCATGGACGGCCGCAACGTGGTGCTGCTGGGCGTTGACGTGGCGGACCTGCTCTTCCCCGGCATCGACCCGGTGGGCTTCGAGGTGCGCATCCAGAACCGGCCGTTCCGGGTGATTGGCGTGCTCCAGCGGCGCGGCAGCTTCCTGGGCATGGTGAGCATGGACAACCAGGCCCTCATCCCCCTGCGCGTGTTCCAGCAGCTCTACGGCAAGGAGCGCTCGCTGGACATCGACATCCAGGCGAAGGACCCGAGCCTGTTCCGCAAGGCGCAGGACGAGGTGACGACGCTGATGCGGCGTCGGCGCAACGTGGACCCGGACCAGCCCAACGACTTCGAAATCCACACCAACGAGTCGGTGACGGCGTCCTTCAACCAGCTCTCCCAGGTCATCACCATCGCCGGCATCGGCGTGTGCCTGCTGTCGCTGGTGGTGGGCGGCATCGGCATCCTGAACATCATGCTGGTGTCGGTGATGGAGCGGACGCGGGAGATTGGCGTGCGCAAGGCGCTGGGGGCCAAGCGGCGGCGCATCCTCGGGCAGTTCGCCACGGAGGCCGTGCTGCTGGCGCTCTTTGGCGGTGGCCTGGGCGTGGGCCTGGGCTTCGGGCTCGTCTTCCTGGGCGACTGGATGGTGGGTTTCCCCATGTCCGTGCCGCCCTGGGCGGTGGGCCTGGCCCTGTCGATGAGCTGCGGGGTAGGGCTGCTGTTCGGAATCTACCCGGCCGCCCGCGCCGCGAAGCTGGACCCCGTCGAGGCGATGCGCAACGAGTAGCGGGCCCCGGTCCGTCGTCGGTTGCCTCCCTCCCCGGACTCCATTAGGGGAGGGGGATGGCGCCACGCATCGGCTCGCTGTGGGACTCGGTGGGAAACACTCCGCTGCTTCGCATCGGTTCTCTCAGCCGCATCACCGGCTGCGAGATTCTGGGCAAGGCGGAGTTCATGAACCCTGGCGGCAGCATCAAGGACCGCGCCGCCAAGGGGATGATTCGCCGCGCGGAGGAGGAGGGACTTCTCCATCCGGGCGGCACCATCGTCGAGGGCACCGCGGGCAACACCGGCATCGGCCTGGGGCTCCTGGGCCGCGAGCGCGGCTACCGCGTCGTGGTGACGATGCCGGACAACCAGGCGCGCGAGAAGTACGAGCTGCTGGAGGCCATGGGCGTGGAGGTCCGCAAGGTGCCGCCCGTGCCCTTCGCCAACCCCGGCCACTTCTTCCACCAGGCGCGCGCGCTGTCCGAGCAGCACGGCTGGTTCTGGGCCAACCAGTTCGAGAACACGGCCAACGGCGACTTCCACTACGAGACGACGGGGCCCGAAATCTGGGAGCAGTGCGAGGGCCGCGTGGACGTGCTCGTCGTCTCCGTGGGCAGCGGCGGGACGATGTCCGGCGTCAGCCGTTTCCTCAAGGAGAAGAACCCCGCGCTGCGCGTGGTGCTCGTGGATCCGCCGGGCTCCGGCCTCTACTGCTTCGTGCGCGACGGGAAGCTGGAGTCGTCGGGCTCCTCCATCACCGAGGGCATCGGCATCATGCGGCTCACCGCCAACTTCAAGGCCGCGCGCGTGGACGAGGCGATGCGCCTGGGGGACGAGGACATGCTCGACACCCTCTACCACCTGGCCCGCGAGGACGCGCTCGTGGTGGGCACGTCGGCCGCTCTCAACGTGCGCGCCGCGTATGAGATTGCCCGCCAGCACCCCGGCTCGGGCCTGCGCATCGTGACGTTCCTGTGCGACCACGGCAGCCGCTACGCCTCCAAGGTCTTCAACACGGAGTTCCTCGCCTCGAAGCAGCTCCGGGTGAAGCCGCTGCCCGTCAACCTCGCCGCGCGTTGAGCGGCGCCCGTCCAGCCCGCGCCGAAAATGCGGACCCCGGCGCAAGCGCGTTCAGGGTCCTCTCAACTGTCCGACAGGACTGGATAGTCTTTCTTCGTTTTCTGGAAAAGCTGTTGTTGCGGGTTTAGGGCGACGCTACAGGTGCGCGACCCATCCGTCCCCATGTCGGGGACGGGGGCTCACCTCATGGAGTCCGCATGTCGCGCATGGTGTTGCCGTTGAGAGCCCTGGTGGTGCAATCCGCGCTGGCGGCCGTGGTGCTGGCCTGTTCCGGGCCGCCGGACGCCGCCTCTTCCGGAGAAGAGCCGCTGGGCCGGCAAGAGGGCGCGGCGCTGGCGACCCGCGTCGTCGGCTACTTCCCGACGTGGGCGGGCGACGTCAACACCATCCCCTACGACAGGCTCACGCATATCAACTACGCCTTCGTGGTGCCCACCGCGCAGGGTGGGCTCACGGGGCCGAGCGGGACGGACGCACGGCTTCGCTCGCTCGTCACGGCGGCGCACGCGCGAGGCGTGAAGGTGCTCATCGCCGTGGGCGGGTGGAACGACGGCAATGACAGTGGCTTCGAGTCGCTCGCGGCGAACGCGGGCACTCGCACGGCCTTCGTGAACAACCTGGTCAACTACGTCAACGCGGCGGGGCTGGACGGCGTGGACATCGACTGGGAGTACCCGGACCCGGGCGCTTCCGCGCAGAACTACGCGGCGCTCATCCGGGAGCTGGGCGCGGCGATGCGCTCGCGCGGCAAGCTGCTCACGGCCGCGGTGGTGGCCAACGGCTACTACGGCGAGGGCATCCCCGCCTCGACGTTCGCCGACTTCGACTTCCTCAACATCATGGCGTACGACGGCGGGCAGCCGCATTCGACGTACGACTACGCCGTCCAGTCGCTCAACTACTGGAAGGGGCGGGGCCTGCCGGCGTCGAAGGCCGTGCTGGGCGTGCCGTTCTACGGGCGCTCGCCGTCGTCGTATGTCGGCTACGCGGACCTCGTCGCGCGCGACTCGCAGGCGCCGTACAAGGACAACGTGGGCGACGTCTATTACAACGGCATCGCCACCATCCAGGCGAAGACGCGGCTGGGGCTCCAGCAGGGCGGCGGGGTGATGATCTGGGAGCTGACCCAGGACACGCGCAATGACACGTCGCTGCTGCTCGCCATCTTCAACGCCGCGCAGGGCGGCGGTGGCGCCACCCGCTACCGCATCGTCAACAAGTCCTCCGGCCGCTGCCTGGACATCAACGGTCCCAGCACCGCGGACGGCGCGACGATTCACCAGTGGGCGTGCCACACGGGCGCCAGCCAGCAGTGGGTGCTGGAGCCCACCGACAGCGGCTACGTCCGCATCGTGTCCCAGTACAGCGGCAAGGTGCTGGACGTGCGCGACGTGAGCACCGCGGATGGCGCGGGGCTCCAGCAGTGGACCTGGTCCAACGGTGGAAACCAGCAGTTCCGCACGGTGGAGACCTCCGGCGGGTTCCATCGCATCGAGGCCCGACACAGCGGCAAGGTGCTGGATGTCACGAGCTGCGGGACGAGCGCCAACGGCACCGTCATCCAGCAGTGGACCTGGTCCAACAACGACTGCCAGCAGTTCCGGTTGGAGGCCCAGTAACGAGGGGCCTCAGTGCGGTGCCGAGAAGCGCCCGGTCTCCAGCGACGCCGCGCCCGGGCGCGTCTTGCGGAACACGTAGTAGTCGGCGGGCCGGGCCCAGTGGGAGCCGCCCGCGTCGTCGAGCGCGGCGGGGCCCCGGGGCGGTAGCTTTGGGACCAGGTACGCGGCGAGTTCCTGGTCGCTGAAGGTGTACTTCCCCCGCAGCTCCTTCACCACGGCGACCAGCTCCAGGTTCTCCTCGGCCGCGGCCTCCGCCGCGTCGCCGTGGTGGTCGTTCGTCACCAGCAGCCCGCCGACCTTCAGGTACTTGCCGCAGGCACGGGAGATTCCTCCGGCATACAGCGCCAGCAGCAGGTCGAAGCTCTCCTCGAGCGCGGGGATGGGCTGCAGGTAGTCCTGCGAGACGAAGCGCACGTGGGCCTTCTGGGCGTACTGCTGCCGGGAGGATATCTTCCGCAGCACGCCGTCCTTGTTGGCGAAGAACCCCTGCGCCAAATCGTTCCGGTCCACGTAGACGACGTGCTGGAAGAAGAACGACGGGGTGATGTGCACGAAGCACCCCGGGTACAGCACGGTGTCCACGGCCACGAACCGCTCGCGGAGCAGCTCGAAGAGGCCCGCGCGCTCGAGCTGATGATCAACCACGAAGCCCTGGTAGATCTCCTCGACTCTCTCCATTTCCTGGATTTGAGCCGGTTTCTGGGCTGCCGTACAACTTTGGACCCTCTCGGGAAAGGAGAGGCGCTGTAGCGCGGAAAGTCACAGTCCGAGTGACGGTTGTTGCCTCAAGAGACACATCCCTCTGGTGTGTGTGGGCTTCTCTCGGGGTGCTGGTCCTGGCCTGCGGGGTGCACTTGGAGGGGTCGCCGTAAATCCCCTGGAGGCGACATCCATGAAGAAGTGGTCCCCGAAGAAGGCCCTGGGCCTGAAGTGGGCTGGGTCCGGTGTGCTCGCAATCGCATTGTGCATGACGGGTTGTGGTGGAGAGGCGCTGGAGAGCCCGGCTCCCCTGGAGGAGCGGCCCCAGGCGGCGGTGGCCGAGCCGACGCCCACCAACAAGCCCGCGCCCATCATCCAGTCGCTCGACGTGGTGGCGCAGGACGACGTCCTGGGCACCGCGACCCGCAGCCTGGTCCGAGTGCGGCTCGCCCAGAGTCAGCAAGGCCTCTTCACGGAGGTCCCCGTGGTGTCCGATACGGGCAAGCCCGTGGTGCTGAGAGATCAAGGCACGGAGGGTGACGAGCAGGCCGGAGATGGTGTGTTCTCCGGCTTCGCCGAGGTCGACCTCGAGCTGCACCGCAAGACGCAGGACCGCATCACCGCGGCGCAGAACCGGCAGCCCAACGAGCCGCTGACGTTCGCCGTCTTCAACAACCGCGAGCTGGTGGAGGAGCGCCGGGTGGTGGCTCTCTCATCGGACGTCTTCCGTCCGCGCGTCCCCATCCCCGTGACGCCCGTGGGCCTGCTCGCCGACGTCAGGCCGGCCAAATCCCTCATCATCACCCATCCGAACGTCATCAACGACCCGACGCGGACGTATGACCCGTGCTCGAACTCTGGCAACCCGAACGGGGTGTGGACGTTCAACCACCTGATGACGGAGATGGCGAGCACGTTCGTGACGCCGTCGGCCCTCACCGAGCAGTGGTTGCTGCAGTGGAACGCGAACCAGACGCTCAACGGGTGGACCGTCCCGGCGCGCACGCAGGTGGTGCCGCGCATCCTGAACCCGTGGCCGAAGATCGCCGGCACGCTCGACATGACGAAGTCGGCGTTCAAGCTGGTGGCCATCTTCAACCGGTTGGACCTGGGCAAGGGCAATGGCCCGGTGGGCTACGGCGGCTCCAGCGGTGGCGGTGAGCTGCGCTTCGTCTTCGCCGCGGTGGACAAGAGCGCGGGCTGCGTCATCCGGCCGCTGCTGGTCATCTTCGAGTACGGCGTGCCCATCTCCGGCTGCCTCAACGTGAAGAGCTGGGCGCAGCAGTGGATGCAGCTGTCGAACCCGCTGATGGTGCTGGGCAGCCCGGCCTACAACGCGGCGCTGCAGGCGCTCACGGAGCAGGTCGTCGTCGCCGGCGCGGCGCCCACCAAGCCCAACGGCAACGCCATCAACCAGATTCGCACCAACGACTTCATGCTCGCCTCGCCCTGGGAGCTGCGGGAGTTCCACCTGTTCGACACGGGCGCGACGCCGAACTTCCTGTCGGAGACCACGGTGGCGTTGACGCCGGGAGACGCGCGCAACAACACCACCATCTTCCGCGACTTCGTGAACACCAACCAGGCGGCCATCCTCGCCAACACCTACGGCGTGCCGGCCACCTTCGCGAGCGTGAACTTCCTGGGCGCCAACCCGCGCGTCCCAACGCCGTCCAGCACGTTCTGGCGGGCCACCGGCATCGTGAACAACACCGCGCGGCACAAGTTCTCGTTCAACACGTGCAACGGCTGTCACGCGCGTGAGACGAACACGCCCTTCACGCACATTGGCGAGACGGGCGCGCTGTCGGCCTTCCTCTCCACGGGCATGGTGAACCCGCTCACGCCCTTCAACGTGGCGGACCCGGTGGACGGCACGGTGCGCAGCTTCTTCGAGATTCGGGACCGCGCGCAGCACCTGGACTCCACCGCGAACCAGTCCTGCCTCACCCGCGCGTTCGACGTGCGCAACCTCGCGGTGCACTGATGTGAAACGCGGGTCCGGGGGGAATCTCCCCGGGCTTGCACAAATTCCGCACGAACATTCCTCATGAAGCGCACAGGCTGGCCATCCGGGTTGCACACCGGGGGGCCAGTCTGGGCCCATGAACATCCCTGTTTCCGCGCCGCGTCCGCAGCGGACGTCCGACGGCCCCATCCGAAGGGCCTTCCGGTGGCTCGTCGCCCACCACGTCTTCGGCAGTCTCTTCATCGTCATCTTCGCCACGGCGGTGATCGCCGGCCAGGTGGCGGACCGGGCGGACTTCGCCAACTCGGAGCTGGCAGCGGGCGTGGAGGACCGGTGGGGTGCTCCCGTCGTCCAACCCGCGCCCTCGCTGCGCTTCGTGCACAGCGGCACCATCTTCACCGAGCTGAAGCCGCTGGCCTTCGACCGTCAGCACGTGGAGGTGCTGGCGAAGATGAACTACCGCAAGCGCGGCCTGCGCTACTTCTCCGGCTTCGACTTCAACCTGGGCGCGGAGTACGCGGTGGTCAACCGCGAGGGCCACGACATCGACGTGGCGTTCATCTTCCCCATGGAGATGGACAAGTCGCAGGTGCTGCTGTCGGAGCTCCAGTTCCTCGTGGACGGCCAGGAGGCCAGCCTGGACCTGGGTGATTCCGGCAACCGGCTGGTGTGGACGGGACGCATCGCGAAGGGCGCCACGGCCCGCTTCGTCATCCGCTACCGCGCCCGAGGGCTCGACTCCTTCATCTACAAGTTGGACCCGGCGCTCTCCGCGCGCGACGTCCGCCTGCACTTCGCCGTGGAGGGGGGCGACAACTACGACTATCCGGGGGGCGTGCTGTCCGCCTCGGCCGTGCAGACGGGCAGCGACACCGTGACACTGGACTGGGCCTTCCAGTCGCTGGAGTCCGGCGTCAACCTGGGCGTCATCCTGCCCTCGGAGAAGACGTTCGACTCCATGGTGTCCCGCATGGCGAGCCGCGCGTGGGTGCCGTTCCTCGCCCTGGTGGCGCTGCTCGCGGCGCTGGGCATGCGGCACAAGCGACAGCTCGCGCTGCATGAGGCGTATCTGCTGGCCGCCGTGTACGGCTTCTTCTTCGTGCTCCTCGCGTACCTGGCCGCCTTCATGAACTTCTATGGCGCGTACGTCCTCAGCGCGCTGGGACTGGGCGCGGCCGTGGTGGCCTATGCCCGCTGGCTGTTCCCCAAGGAGCGTATGGCGGTATTGGCGGGCCTCTGGGCGGCCACGCTGCTGGTGCCCACCGGCGCCGTCATCCTGGAGGGCTACACCGGCCTCATCTACACGCTGGAGATTCTCGCCGGCCTGCTCGGACTGATGGTCCTCTCCACCCGCGCCAGCGTGCGGGCCTTCCTCTCCGACTTGTCCCAGCCCGGCGCCGCACCTCGCGAGGCCGCCACCCCTGTCACCCCGGAAGCGAGCTGAGCCCACCATGCGGACCCTTTCTCTCCTCGTCGGATTCATGCTGCTCGCCCCGGAGGCCCTGGCCACGGGCGCCACCGCGGCCTCGACTTCTCCCGCGGGCACCGCCACCGTGCCGTTGGAGCAGCTCATTCCCCTCTACACGCAGCGCCAGGCGGATGTGCCCGCGCCTCCCACCGAGGCCCTGGTGAAGAGTGAGCTCAAGGGCCGGCTGTCGACGGATGCCCTCCAGGTGGAAGCGACCTTCCAGGTGGAGGTGCTCGCGGACGGACGTTGGACGCAGGTGCGCCTGCTCCAGCTCGACGCGGACACGTACCCCACCGCGCTGCCCACGCTGGAAGACGCCACGGTGGGCGTCGTGGACGGCTTCCTGTGCCTGCTCACGCGCAAGGCGGGGCGTCACGACTTCGAGGTGGGCCTCACGGTGCGCTCGTCGGGCACGGGACCTGAGCGTCGCGCGCAACTTCGCTTCGGACCACAGGCCTCTCCGGTGCCGCTCGAGCTGGAGGCCGACACGTCCGTCTTCACGCTGATGGAGCCGCTGCCGACCTCGGGGGAGGGCTACGCCGTCTATCCCGTGCAGGGCGTGCTGCGGGTGGGGTGGCGCGCGGCCTCGCTGGTGTCGCAGTCGATGAAGCCGCAGGTGCGCCCGCCGATGGAGCCTCGCATCGCCGAGGCCACCGCGACGTGGGTGTCCACCCTGGAGGGGCGTGCCTCGCTGCGCGTCAGCTACACGCTGAGCCTGGACCGCGAGCAGCCGCTGGAGTTGACGGTGCCGGAAGGGCACAAGTTGGAGCGTGTCACCCTCAACGCGGTGCCCGTGCCGGTGGAGGAG
This sequence comes from Myxococcus sp. CA039A, assembly GCF_013336645.1. Taxonomy (NCBI): domain Bacteria; kingdom Pseudomonadati; phylum Myxococcota; class Myxococcia; order Myxococcales; family Myxococcaceae; genus Myxococcus; species Myxococcus sp. CA039A. The sequence continues at coordinate 14,979 of NZ_JABUMQ010000037.1, forward strand.
GCAACGGACGGCGTGCTGAAGCTGAAGGTCGCTCCGGCGCGGCTGGGTGAGACGGGCGGCGCGCTGGAAGTGGTGCTGGCGCGGGAGCTGGGCGTCTTCCACCTGTCCGGTCGGCTGAAGCTGGCGCTGCCCCGCGTCTCGTGGCCGGTGGCGGAGCTGCGGGCCCGTGCGCACTTCCCCGCGGTGTTCAACTACCGCCGCGAGGGTGGAAGCCTGGAGCAGGTGGATGAGGCCGCCGCCGTGGCGGAGAGCGCGCCCCTGCCGGGCAAGGTGCTGCACTTCCGTCAGTACCTGGTGGCCGCGTCCTCGCCCACGCTCGAGCTGGGCTACTCGGTGGACATCTCCAACAGCTACTTCCGCTGAAGCTCCAGGAGCACGTTCAACTGGGCCCTCAACGCGTTGGCCTCGTCGTGTCTGCCGAGGCTGACGTAGAGGGCCACCGCGTCCCGCCGTTCTTGAACCTCGCGTTCAATGACGGCGTTCACGGCTTCGGGCGTCAGGGCCAGGCGGGCCACTTCACCACTCCCCAGGCCACCGGCACTTCCCGCGAAGGCCCCATCCACGGCCGCTGGAGCGCCGCTTACGTCGGGAGCTTCCGCGTTGTCGAGGGCCGCCAGCACTTCACGAAGCACCGCCGAGGCAGGTGCGTTCCGAGCGCGAAGCGCCTCTTTCATCGCGGCGCGAAGCATCGCCTTCCATTCATCCACGGTTTTCATGGGCCTGCCCAACCTAGCGACGAACCAGGGGCGCCGCCACGGCGAAGGCCGCGCCCGACTCCGCGGGGCGGGCCGGGAGCAGCTCCAGTCCCGCGCCGAACGCTCGCAGCATCGACTGGGAGATGGTGAGGCCCAGACCCGTGCCGCCGCGCTCACGCGCCGTGGTGAAGAAGGCGTCGAAGATGAGCGCCCGGTTCGCCTCGGAGATGCCTCGGCCGGTGTCTCGCACGACGACTCGAACGGACCCCTCGGTGTTCGTCTCCACGGACAGAGACACCTGGACGTCCTCGCCCCCGTGCTGCCTCGCGTTGGTGACGAGCTGCCAGAGCACGTCATCCATCACCTCTGCGGGCAGGCTCACGGTGAGCCCCTCCGGCACGGGCCCCACGTCGACGCGCGCGAGTCCCTCCGCGCCTGCCCGGGTGGAGAGCGCCGTCAGCAAGGGCGCCAGCTCCACCTGCGCGGGGCGGGCCGTCATCGAGTCCGCGCGGGCCAGCTCCATCAGCCGTTGCACGAGCCGGGTGAGGCGCTTCGCATCGGCGTCGATGTTGGAGAGGAAGCGCGCGCGCTGCTCTGGCGTCATCACCTCGGCGCTGTCGCGCAGCAGCTCCACCGCGCCCTGGATGGAGGCCAGCGGCGTCTTGAACTCGTGCGACACGTTGGCGGCGAAGGAGCGGATGTACTGGTTCCTGTCGCGCAGGGCGGTGGCCATGCCGGCCAGGGATTCGGACAGCTCGGCCAGCTCCGCGACGACGGGGCGGGCCACGGGCTCGAAGCCCTCGGGCGCGCTGGCGGCGATGGCGCGCGTCTGCCTCACCAGCGCACGCACGGGACGGCCCAGCAGCGCGGCGGCGGCGAGCGACATCAGCGCCACCGCGCCCAGCAGCACCAGCCCCGTGGCCGTCAGGTTCCATCGGTCCGCATACGTGGCCTTGGCGAACGTCATGGGCGTGCGCGCCAGCACCACCGCGCCCCAGACGCGCTCACCGTGGAGGACGGGCAGGGCCACGAAGACGCGGATGCCGGTGTCTCGACTGAGGGAGGCGAGGGGGGTGTCCTCGGGCTCTGCGTGGCGGCGACGCAGCACGCTGGTGGGGACGCCGTGAAGCGCCTCCTGCACTTCGAGCCGGTCACCCAGCGTCGCGCCAATCAACTCGGCGCTGCTGCTGGACACCACCACGCCCCTGACGTCGACGACGCGGATGCCCGCGAGCGTGGCCGCCCTCACGTTCTCCAACAGAGGCCGCAGTCGCTGACCCACGTCCTGGGCCAGGGGTTCTCCTGGCACGCGCGAGAGGGGTGGACGGTCGTCCGGCGGCAAGGGCTCGTCCGAGGCCCGGAGGGAAGGGAGGACGGGCCGCAGTTGGTCGTCGCTCGGAATGGGGAAGGGCCACTTCGCGGTGCGAGGCTTTCCGTAGTCGAGCGTCCCCACCTGCTCGGCCAGCATGGACCGGTAGACCTCGGCGACCACGGCGCCCTGCGTGAGCAGCTCCGTCTCCGTCTGTCGGATGAGCTGGTTGTCGTAGACGCGCACGAAGGACAGTCCGCCCAGCGTGAGCACGAAGCCCGCCAGCCCCACCGAGGCGAAGACCATCCACAGCCGGGGCCTGGCTCGGGGCCTAGGGGATGGCGAGCCGATAGCCAAGGCCATGCACCGTCTCGATGACTTCTCCGCCGACTCCGGCGAACTTCTGGCGCACCCGACGCACGTGGCTGTCGATGGTGCGGTCACTCACCACGCCGTCGTCATAGACGCGGGTCATCACCTCGTCGCGGGTGAACACCTTGCCGGGCACGCGCAGCAGCGCCGCGAGCAGGTGGAACTCCGTCACGGTGAGCACCACCTCCTGCTCGCCCCACCAGGCGCGAAAGCGCTCCTCGTCCAGCTTCAAGGGCCCCCGCGAGAGCGGCTGGGGCGCCGTCGAGGTGGCGGCGGCTTCAGGAGCGGGCCGGGCGCGGCGCAGCACCGCCTTCACGCGCGCCACCAGCTCGCGCGGACTGAAGGGCTTGGTGAGGTAGTCGTCGCCGCCCAGCTCCAGGCCGAGGATGCGGTCTACCTCGTCGTCGCGCGAGGAGAGGAAGACGATGGGCAACTCGTGCGCGCGGCGGACCTCGCGGCACACCGCCAGCCCGTCCATCTCCGGCATCATGATGTCCAGGACGATGAGCGCGGGGGGCGCACGCTGGACCTGCGCCACCGCCGCCCGTCCATCCGCGGCCTCCTCCACCCGGAAGCCTCCTTGCTCCAACGCGAAGCGGACGATGTCCCGCAGGTGCGGATCATCATCGACGACGAGGATGGTGGGACGCTCGGCCAAGGGACACCCGGAAATGGGAGGGCGAGACTCGGAGTGTAGCTCCGCCACCCCTCCTCAGGGACTTGCCGTCACAGTCGTATTTTTTGTCGTCACGGAACGCAACTGCCGGATGGGTCGGTCGATAACCCCGGCATGACCGTTGTCGGTTCCCCCCGCCCGCTGACTCGTCTGCTCGTCAATTCATCCACTGCTGGCGTGGGGACCCGTCCCTCTCAAGACGTGTCGTCGCCCCAGGCGCGGAACGTCGCCGCCCTGGGCCTCAAGGATACGTTCGAGCAGGCGCCCGCCGCGAAGAAGGGCCCGGCCAGGACGGAGGCGCCCACCCCGCCGGCGCCGTCAGAGGGGAGTGATCCCTTCGAGGGGCTCCGGGACGCCGCGCTGCTTCGCGCCATCAAGGAGTCGTCCTCCGGCAAGCACGTGAAGAGCTACACCGAGGCGCGCAAGATCATCTTCGGCGAGCTCGATGTGGTGAACGGCAAGGTGGCGTGCGTGTACACCGGCCGGGAAATCGAGGGCGGCAAGCTGCCCAAGAACTCCGACATGAACGTGGAGCACACCTGGCCCCAGTCGAAGGGCGCCACGGGCGTCGCGAAGAGCGACCTGCACCACCTGTTCCCCACTGACAGCAAGACCAACGCGAAGCGGGGCAACTGGCCCTTCGGCGAGGTGGTCAACGTGAAGTGGAGTGAGAACGGCGCGAAGTTTGGAACCGACGCTCAGGGGCGCACGGTGTTCGAGCCGCCCGACTCGCACAAGGGCAACGTCGCGCGCGCGATGTTCTATTTCTCCTCCACCTACAGCAAGCCCATCCCGGATGCGGAAGAGGCCGTGCTGCGCGAGTGGAATGACCTGGACGTCGTGGACACCGCGGAGCACGCGCGCAACCAGCGCGTCTCGGACATCCAGGGCAACGTCAACCAGTTCGTCGAACACGAGGACCTGGTCGACCGCATCAAGGACTTCTGAATTGACGGAAAGGGACGAGCGACCTCGGGGGAGGGGCTCGTCCGGGCCGAGCCGGGGCGTCAGTCCGAGCCCCGGCTCACCCAGTCACCGTGGGCGAAGGGTACGGCGGGTACCCTTCGCGAACCTTGAGTCGCCGCGTCCGCCGCCGCGGGCGCCGGATGGCCACCGCCGCTACGAGCGCGAGCACCACCGGAACGAACACCAACAACGCTTGAGCCGTCACCATCTCCCTCCTCCTGGAACTATGGCGGTGGGGTCTGACGCTCAGTCCCTGCAAAACCTGAAAGAGCCTGGACTCCAGGTGTGGGGCGGGGTGTGACGGAACGGCTCAGGAGCAGGAGAAGTAAGGGCCGTAGCCGGTGCCCACCGAAGCTCCCGTGGAGTCCGTCACCGTCACCCTGGCCCTCAAGTCGTAGAGGAACGTTCCGGTTCCATCTGGCCCGGGACACGAGAAGCTCCGGGTGGCGCCGCCCGCAGTGGGCCCGGACGTGTAGGTCCTGTTCGTCGCATACAGGAAGTGCTGCTGGGTCCAGGAGTAGGTGAACGGCGGAATGCCGTCCGTGACGGTCGCCGTGCAGGTGACGCCGCTGAAGTCCTGGGAGCAGGCGAGCGAGGCCGACAGGGCCGCGCCCTGCGTGGTCAGCGAGTCCGCACCGGGGTCCTCGATGTCGGCGGGTCCACCACAGGCCATCAAGAACAACCCAGCTCCGAGCATCGTCGCTGCCATGAAGTTCGTCGCCATGCGCGTCTCCTGGAACGTGATTCGGGTGAAGGACCGCGCTTCAACAATATCATCAGTGCAAAGTCGTTAAATCCAGCGAAAGCGTTGCGAGTCTTTGTGCGCCGTCGCGGGGCGTCAGGCGGACGGGTGTCTGGACTGTCTCCGCGCCATGAGCGCCAGGGTCATGAGCAGCGTCCAGGACAGCGCGCTGATGACATAGCCCGCCCAGAGGATGGGCGGCCGCTGGTACTCCAGTCGAAGCGTTCCTTGTCCCAGGCCGAGCAGATGCGGGTATGCGCGAAAGAGGGGCTGCTCGATGCCCTGCTCATTCACCAGCCGCATGCCGGGAAACCACGCCAGCTTCACCTTGAAGAGTCGCGGGCCTCCCTCGGGAAGCTCCAGGCGATAGGTTCCTCGCCCTTCCTTGTGCAACGAGACGGGCGCGGGCGGCAGGTTCACAGAGGGCCCCGCGTGGGCGAGCGCGTCGTGCAACGGCTGCCATTCCGCGTCGCCCACGAGCGTCTGTCGCAGGTGGATGCGCGCCTCGCAGGCGGGGCCGATGGGATGGAAATAAGCGTTGTAGAAGAACCGCTCCTCTCGCTCAAAGGGCATCAGCTCGGACGGAGCAAACACTTCCACGGCGGAGTTGAGGGCGGGGCCGCCCGGGATGTCTTCACGAGGTTCGACTCGCAGGGTGCGGAAGGGCGCGCCATTCACCGAGAACGAGGGCTCGGGCACGAGCCGGAAGCGCGAGGTCCCACCCAGCTCGAGCGTCCGCGTGTAGCAGGCGGCGCGGGCGGTGATGGCCTCCAGCGGCGTGCCCGGTTCCACGGGACGCGCGGCCAGCACCCGGGCGTCCACCGAGAAGCGGGTGACGTTGAAGTCCGCGAGGAAGTGGTCCAGCACGCACTGCTGGAAGGGGCACGTGAAGCTGCCGAAGTAGAAGTGGTCGAGGATGACGGGCCGCCCCACGAGCGTGGCCATGTACGAGCTGACCAGGTGGTTGGCGGTGTTGCTCTCCCAGAAGAGGCCCTTGGGACCTTTGAACTCCTCGTCCATCGCCCCCAGGTAGCTCTCCACCGCGAAGTCGAAGGCCCGTCGGTACTCCAGAACGAAGTGGCGTCCGAAGCGCTCATCCGGAATGGGCGCGGCCTCCTGCTCGAAGCGAGTTCCTTGCGCGATCCTGTCCGGCAGCGTGAGGCCCGAGCGCAGCGGAAAGAGCCAGGTCACGAGCCCCAGGGCCGCGAGCGCGGCGCTGCGCACCAGTCGGGTTCTCCACGGGGACGTCGTCGCGGGCAGGGCGTCCAGCACCGCCGCCGCGACGGCGGGGACCAGCACGAGGCCGCAGATGTCGAAGCGGTAGTAGTGGAGCGAGGGCAGCCACGCGGCGTCCTCGAAGACACGCGCGAAGAGGGAGGGCAGGAGCAGCGTCACGGTGCCGGCCGCGAGCAGGCGCATGCCGCGCGTCCAGCCGAACAGCGCCACGGGCAGGCACGCGAGCGCGACGCTCCAGCCCGTCTGTTCGACCATGACGCGGTTGCTGACCATCAACCCCCGGTAGGCGAGGAAGGGCAGCCAGAAGAACGCGCTCAGTCCCGCGCCGAGCACCAGCGCCCCCATGAGCCGAGGCACCCGGACAATCCGAGGCAGCGACAGGATCACGAGCACTCCCGCGGCCAGGCCCATGATGAGGTGTGACAGGACCACTCCGGCCAGGAGCAACGCCATTCGGAGTGGGCGCGGCGTTCCGTACAGCTCGGCGGTCACCGCGAAGAAGAACACCGCGCCGAGGAACTGACTGGTGATGCCCACCCGGAACAGGTCCAGGAAGCAGAGTCCCTGCGCGAAGCCCTCCGCCTTGTGCGTGTAGAAGAGCAGCACCGAGGCGAGGACGAAGAGCGAGCGGACCGCTGGCCGCTCGAAGCGGAGCGCCAGGGCGCCCACGCCCGCGAAGTAGCCCGCCACCAGCAGTGACAGGAACAGCTTGAAGGTGGTGATGGGCTCCAGCGGAAGCCAGAGCAGCGCCCCCAACAGCAGGTCCTCGAGCGGCGGGTAGAAGAGGTTCTGGACGTAGCCCAGGAAGGCGCTGTCGTTGAACTGGTGGAAGTACCCTCGGCGCACCGCCATTCCACTGGCGAGATGTCCGGCGACGTCGATGCTGAAGACATCCAGCCGGGTCACGATGAGCACCGCCCCGTAAAGCGCCGCCAGGGCGAGCGCGACGAACAGGACAGGGCGCGAGGTGAGTGTTTGCTTCATGGATACCGGGGACGTGGCTTGGACTCAGCTCGTGAGATTGTCTGTCATCTGGCGGGTGGAGGCTTGCCGTAGAACGCGGTGGGGGCGAAGCCATCTCGCCCCGCCGCCAGCATTACCGCGAAGCCCTCGGGACCCGCGCCCACGGAGGTGTTGGGGGACTCCAGGATGTAGCGGCCCGGGGCCGTCTCGCGGAAGCGGACGCCGGTGAGCGTGGGCAGCTCGGTGCGCTCGGCGTAGGCGGTGTCGTAGGAGAAGTCGAGCCCCCCGGAGGCTCGGCAAAAGACGCGGCGGGGGGAATACACGGCGCAATACCAGGACCAGGCATAGGGCAGGTCCACCGCGTGCGCGGCGTCCTGGATGACCTGGCGTGGTGCGGTGGGTGGCAGGGGGATGAAGAAGAACTGGAGGTTTGTCTGGGCCCAGTCGGTGATGGGGGCGGCCATCTCCAGCTCGACGCTGGTGACGGCCTCGTCCCGGCGCAATGTCACAGCTTTGAAACGGTGGGCGCGCGCGTTGAGCGAAGGGTAGAGCACGGGCTCCGTGGTGCGAGTCGCGGCGAGTCTCATGTCGCCCGGGCCCACGGAGGGGACGGTGAGGTGGTCCACGAAGCCCACGTAGTCGCGGGCGGTGGCGAGGGTGACGGAGAGCGTGCCGGGAACGGGAACACCCTTGAGGGCGTAGTAGCGCTCCAGGGGCACCTCCACGTGGATCCGGGCGCCATCCACCTGCACGAGCACCTCCGCGTCGGGGCCCACCGCGTCCGCGCGGACCGTGTCGCGCACGTAGACCTGGGGCGTGTAGCCCTGCGTGCGCGGCGCCATCAGGCCCACGCGCACGTCCAGTCGATGGGGCAGCTCCAGCGCGATGCGCACCGGGTAGCCCAGGTCCGCGGCGTACTGCGGGTCCGCCGTCAGCGAATACGTCGTCGGGGCGCCGTCGGTGGGCTCGCCCAGGAACAGATAGAGGTTCTGGTCCGCGGGGTTGCGAAAGCCGCCTTGGAGCGTCGCATCCACCACCAGGCGCGTGGTGGTGCGCGTCGCGGACAGGGCGGTGACCACCAGCTCGCGCGCGCCCGTGAGTTCGAGCCGATTGACTTGCTGATGCTCGACGAGGCGGGTGCAGTGGGACTCGACGTCCCCGGTGGGTAGCGCGCAATCCAGCGCATACGGCGGGGGCTTCGAGGTACAGCCGAGCACGGCGGCCCACAACAGCAGCCGTGCCCGGAGGTGTCGCGGCGAAGCCAGACGGACTACCACTTCTCGATGGAAGTGATGGTCAGCGCGAACGGAGTGCCGATGAACGTGCCGTTCGACGTGCAGGGGCGGTTGGTGATGTCCAGGAGGTTGGCGGAGTAATAGCCGTAGGTGGAGCCGTTGCCCTTCTCGTAGAACTCGGTGCCGTTCGGGAGGACGACCTTCCAGACGTAGTCGAAGTGCTCGTACCACTTGGGGGTGGTGCGGTTGGAGATGGTGTTCCGGACCGTCACGGTCCACGTCCACGGGGCGGACGCGGGGGCGGCGACCGTCTGCGTGTTGTCCCACTCGATGGCGACGCCGTTGTCGAGCCCGCCCCAGCCGTGGATGAGATACACGGACGTGCCCCAGGGCAGCGTGTAGTTCCGGTACGACATCCGGATCTCCGCCTCATAGGAGCTGGCGTAGACACAGGAGTGGAGCACCGCGCGGCCGTCGGCCCACTGCTCGATGGCGACGGCGGACGTGGAGGCGAAGAACAGGGCGAGGGCGAGGACGTTTCGGACAGCCGAGGTCATGGAGAGAGACTCCCAGGTGGACGGTTCGGCCGATGTCTCTAGCACGAGGGTGGGTGCCGGCGCACTCCCTGTGTGTATGTCCACGGACAGGATTCCCGTGGTTTGCCGGACGCGTGAAACACCGGGAGGTGATGGCTCGGGCACTCCGGGGCCTCTGGAATGACCCGCTCGGTGCCTTGGGGAATGCAGCGTTCTGAGTCACCCGAAGGGCGCAAACCCCGCGCGAAGGTGTCGGACCTGCCCCAGTTGGATGTATGGATTGTCTTGTATTTGATGGGCCCCGAAGTCCTCGCGCCACATCAGCGAATCTTCGCTTTCGCGCGAGAGGGGAACAGTCATGCACCTTTTGAAGCGTCTTCCCGTCGCCGGGTTGTTGCTGGCGCTCGTCGCTGGCTGTGGTGAGGAGTTACCCGCGGGCGCGGGGGCGGTACAGATGGTCATCGGGACGCAGGAGTTCGCGGCGAGCGAGTCCAGCGTCACTCGCATCCAGGTGGTCATCTCCGGTCTGGGCATCTCCGACATCCAGCAGGACCTGGTGAAGACGGGCAGCACCTGGGGCGGCACCATCGATGGCATCCCCGCTGGGACGAATCGGGTCGTCGTGGTCTCCGCCTACGCCTCGAACAACTCGCTCCAGTACCAGGGACAGGCGACGGAGGTCACCATCGTCGAAGGCGAGACGGCGCTCGTGGCCGTCACGCTCCATGACATGACGTTGGGGCACTACACGGACAACGATGCGCCCATCATCGACTCGGTGACGGTGTCAGGCACGACGGTGGAGGCCGGTGGGCAGCTCACCCTGGGCGCGACGGCGCATGACCCGGCACCGAACGACCTGGTGTCGTATTCCTGGAGCGCTTCCGCGGGAACGCTGAGCAGCGCGACCATCGCGAACCCCACGTGGACGGCGCCCTCATCCGCGCAGACCGTCACGCTGACGCTGACGGTGAGAGATCAGCGCAACGGCATCAGCCGGGCGCGAGTGACAGTGGAGGTCACGGAGGAGCTGGAGGTGGGCGGCAGTGTCACCATCCAGGTGAGCTTCAACACGCCGCCGCTCATCCTCTTGGTGACCGCGAGCGAGGGCAGGGTGGTGCTGGGCCAGAGCACGGCGGTGAGCGCCAATGTTCATGATCCGGACCTGGGGACGGTGCTGTATCAGTGGACGTCGTCCTGTGCGGGGACCTTCTCTTCGCCCACGGGCCAGTCGTCGAACTTCACGCCGTCGGCGGTCCCCACGGGCGCTTGCAACAACTGCAGCGTCACGATGACGGCGCGAGACCTCAAGGGTGGCGTTCGCTCGGGTTCGTATCACCTGTGCGTGGTGTCCACTCCCGCGCCGTAGTCGAGCGCGTGAGGGGGGATTCGCCGTGGGGCCGGGTGCGGTGTCCTCGTGGATGAGGAACGCCATGCTCGGCCCGTCGTTTCAATCCAAGGAACTCTCGCTGACGAACGAGTCCCCGCGCGGGAGTGTCTGGCTATTCGTCCTGGCCGAGATGCCGCGCGAGATGGCGAACTCCAGCAGCGCGTCGAACAATTCGCACGGTGCGGCCGGAGTGGTCTGCCTTGAGCGCTTGTCTGTGATGGTCTCGGCACGGCTCATGGACGATGCCGTGGCGTTGACCGGGCCGGGCGCTACTGGAAGTCGACCGGCGGCGCTCCCTGCGTCAGCCTCTTGGCGACCGCCGCCGCGCTGTCACGCATGTACTTGAGCCGATCATTGAAGTCTCCGTCGCCGCCGCTGCCCGCGCGCTCGGTGTGGAGCAGCTCTCCGCTCTCGTTGATGTAGTGCACATAGAAGAGCGCGGTGCCGTCGGCGGTGAAGCGATCCGTATCCACGCTTGCGAACGGCGTCCCGTCCTCGGTCCGGAGCTCCCGTTGGATGGGGGAGCGATAGAGGGTCGCGACCGGGATGATGATGCCCTTGGCGCCCGCTTCCTTCACGTACCGGGCAAGGTCCTGCTTCATCCTCGGCGGGACAGTGAACTTGTCGGTGGCGATGTTTGGGAGGGCCTCGCACCACTCGCTGTCCCCCTTCAAGCGCTTCACCTTCGCGGTGGAGACGTCCTGGCCGTAGGCGCTCCAGAGCGCCGGTGCGACGTAGTCCTCGATGTTTTGGATGACCTTGTCGTTGTTGTCCGCCGACTCGGCACACGCGAGCAGCGGTGTGAGCGCGTAGGGTTTGTCCAGCGCGCTCCATTTCCCTCCGGTGAAGTAGGTCGGGTTGGAGGTCGCGAGGCCAGGGACACAGCCGGAGATCGCGACGAGCAAGAGAGCGGAAAGGAGGGGAGCACGGTGAGCGGGCATGGAGATTCCTCGAGCGGGTAGGATTGGTACGTCCCGTACCTCTCCAACGTTCCATGCTTCGTTCTGTCGCACCGGTTCACATCACAACCGATGCATGCGACGCCCGACGCTCAGCGGATGACCGTCGTGATCCGCTCAGACCCCGTGCGCGACACCCGGCGTGTCTCTCGTCCGTTGAAGTCCACGGACTCGCCTTCACCCACCAGGGCGCGGATGGTGATGCGTGACAGGCATTGGCTGTCGTCCACGGCGTGCGTCACCACGTAGCGCGGCACGTTGGAGGCCGCCTCACCCAGCCGCAGCCGCATCTCCCGAATCGAGTCGATGTAGCCAGCCAGCGGCTCCATGCGCGCCAGCGCCCGGCGCAGCACCTTGTCGGCCCGCTTGCTCATCACCCGGTCCCAGACGAGGTAGCCCGCGCCCAACGTCGCCGAGCTGGTGAAGAAGATGACGAAGTTCAGCACGCCCCCGAGGTAGCGGTTGCGCGTGAAGCCCTGCTCACCCGTCGCCTCCGTGAGGATGTCCTTCAGCGTCTCCACCGCCGCCTGGTTCGCCATCGCCGCCCACTCCCTGGCGTCCTTCGGACTGCCCAGCAGCAGCCGGCAGACCCCCAGGTGCAGGGAGATCAACGAGACGCGCGCGGTGTCCCGCTCGGCGCCCAGCGCCTCCGTGAAGCAGTGACTCGCGGACTTGAGCAGCTCGAGCTGCGCCTCGCGGGTGCACTCGGGCCGCGTCGCTGTCTCCAGGTGGAGCCGGCCTTGGTGAAAAGCCCCCTCCCTCAGCAGATGCGGTTCCCGATGCAGATGGCCCAAGAGGACCAACTGCTCCCCCTCCGTCCCCAGCAGCGCCTCCAGCAGCGCCACCGAACCATCATCCTGGAACTTGCCCCCAACCTGTCGGGGCGTCGCCTGGATGAGGTCATTCCACGTCGCCATTTGCGGACTCCCGTGTGCTGCGGCGCCTCATGGATCCGTCGAACCCCCTGAGGAACAAGTCTGCCACAGCCACGCGATTTCACGAGCGGGGGACCCCTCTTCCGTCATCCGCCGCGCGCTCTTTCATGCCCAGGAACGAGAGCGCTTTCAGGCTCGGCAGAAAAAAGTACCCGCCTCCCCGGGTAGTCACGAATTTTCGCAGAGATGTCGCGCATTGCCGGACTGGCTCCGCGGGGATGACCAGGCGTCCGCCGCCGTCTCCGGCGAGTGGGTCCTCAACGCCCTCAATGCCTCCGAGCTGTTCGAAGTGCACCCAGCTTCGCTGGACAAGTTCGAACTGACGGCCCACGTGCGCGTTGAGGGCGATGAACAGGAGTCCCTTGCCCTCCGGGTCCTCGTAGTTGAATCCGCGCCGCAGGAGTCGATGGCGCCGCGTGACGTCGCTCGACACGTGAGGCGAGGGAGGCAGTGCGTCGCGAGGGTTGCATCGCCGCGTGTGAGCGGTGATGGGGCAGCCGTACCCGTGAGGATCATCCCGTGCATAGAGGAAGTCGTTGTCGGGCTGGGGCCGTCCAGTGCCGCTCGCGCGCGCGGGTGTGCCGTCCTTCTGGAACAGGAAGGGAAGCAGTCTGCGCAGCAATCGATGTCGTCGCGGCGCGGCGAGAGGAGCACCGTCGCGCTTTCGCCCCACCAGCTTCGAGGCCACCCACTCCCGTCGCTCCTCGGGGCTTCCTTCCGGTGCGAGCGAGGCCTGTTCGTCCAGGAAGGACTCGAAGGCCGGCACGTCCTGCTCCAGCTTGCGCAGGACGAGGAAGGTCCCGTTGTGTCCCAGGTCCCTTCGGCCCGGAAGGCCCGGGACGGGAGGCAGTGCGCTGGCGCCAGGCAGGTGCTCCGCGACGTGCGGTGACAAGGGCCACTCGCCGTATTCATTGGCGTGGCCCAGGAGGAACTCTCCCCGCTTCACGGGGCGGTCGTAGTCGCGAGGGTGCGCCGTGGGGCCATCGAGTCCCTCCAGACGAGGTTGCGACACGCCATCCAGGAAGCCGAAGTGGTCGCGGAAATACCCCGGAGGATCTCCCTCGCGAGCGCGTCGCTGGCCTCGCTGGGCGAAGACTTCGCGCAGCCCGTGGCGCAGTGCTCGCTCGCGGTGTTCACGAAGCAGCGGCTCCATGTTCGCGGCGTCCGACGCATAGAGCAGCAGCAGGACATGCAGCGCGCCTTCGTGCCGCGTCCCACCGAGCGTCCAGCGGTCCGGGTCATTCTCCTCCACGTCGCGCAGGTGCTCCCGGGCCCTGAGGGCCATGCCTTCGCGCAGTTCATGGGGAAAGGAGTCGAGGACGTCTTCCTGCACTTCGAGCGCCACGAGCCCCGCATGGGACAGCGCCACGTTGACGCGCGTCTTGTCACGCGTGGAGTCGCTCGGGTGCTCGGTGCGGTCCGCCTGGGTCAGCGTCCCATCGCTCGTCAGCTCACGCAGCCACCTTCGACAGCCGTCAGCGTCGTCGATGCGCAAGAAGAGCAGGGTGAGTTCCCCCATGTGCCGGTAACCATGCAGCAGCACGCCCTGCACATCATGAAGGTCCACCTGCGTCGAAAGCTCAGGCGGGGGCGTGCTCCATGGGGGCGACGTGGGAAGGCTCGGCTCGGAAGTTCGCATGGTGTTTCCTCCGGGGCTCTCGCCGCCCGTGTCGAAGCGAGGTGAGCAGCGCGGACATCGAGTGGATGACGATGGCCATGGGGCGCAGCAGCGGACGGCCGGGGTCGCACGCGCCCCTGGACAGGAACGCGGCCAGGGCGCGGCGAGCGCCTCTGTCCTTCACGGGTTGGTCCATGCGCTCGCGCGTGAGCAGCTCACGCAGGCGGAGCGCGTTGTGCAGCAGCAGGACGGAGTGACGTTGGCGTGGAGTCCCGTCGAGCGCTGCGCTGTACCAGACTCGCGTGGGGACCTCGTGCGCGCGCAGCCAGGCCTTGAACGGCTCCACGGGCAGGCGCGGCTTGGGCATCGTCGGGTCGATGCCCCGCGACTTCGCGGGGAACCCTTCGGTCCGACTCCAGATGAGCTCCAGGAAGCCACGCACGTCCGCGTGGTCGACGAACGCGTCGATGTACGACTCCCAGGTGTCGTCGTAGTTGCTGAAGAAGATGAGGTGGTGCGGGCCCCGACCGTCCTCGTCGCTGTACACCAGCCAGCGCGCGCAGTGGATGGTCTGAACGTGGTTGAGGCCCACCACGTACCGTCGCAGGCGCAGGTTCACGCTGCGAAGCGCCAGTCTCGCCAGGGCCAGTGCGCCCGGGTCATCGACGATGCGCGCGACATGCACCATGGGGTTCTGCACCATGGCGTCGCTCATGGGTGGGATGGGGGGCGCGGACTCCGAAGCATGCGCCTGCGAGGAGGTCGCGCTCTCGGGCCGATTCCTCGCGCCCAGCCACATCCTCAGCTTGAGCAGATAGATGCCGGGAAGCGCCCAGGCGTAGCGATAGAAGGCGTAGCCCAGCGTGGCCACCGCCGCCGATTCGCGCGCGGTGGCCAGGCGCTCCCGCCAGCCCGGGTCATCCAGGTTCGTCGCGGCGGCGCGTGCGACGTCCCTCAGTTCGTGGTGCAGGTCCGGCATGTCCCGGGGGCGTCCCCGCCAGGGTGTCTCCGCGAGCAGTGGGGCCCGCGTGTCCAGGTGAGTGTTGACCGCGCGCAGGGCGTCCACGGAGGCGCGCAGGTCCTCGGGAGATTGGAAGCGGTAGGCGAAGTCCACGTGCCGGGTGACGGCGGGCGCGCGGTGGCCCACGAGGTAGTCCTCCACGGCCTCGGGCTCGGCCAGTCCCGCCTCGGGATAACCCGCGCAGTTCCGGTAGATGGCGTCGAACAGGTGGGCGGCGTCGGCGCCGCGCTCGTGGAGCGTCGTCAACCAGCGGACCAGGGCATGGAGCAACTCGCGGTCCAGCGCGTCCGGCTTCGTGGCTCGCGTGTCGAGGACGGCATCCGCGCCGAAGATGAGCCTGGGGTCGGCGGGGCCCATTCCGGAGGTCCGAGGCCCCAGGTCAATGAGGGCCCAGCGCGCGAAGTGCAGACCGGGCACTCCCGCGAAGAGCTCACGCCGCGCGTTGGCGGCCGAGCTCAGCAAGTCATCCAGTGCCTCGCGCTTGCCTTGGAGGACGCGGGTGATGACGGTCGATGTGCCATGGTGCATTCACACCTTCCCCGTTGCGTGGGCTGCTTCCGATGAGGTGACGCTGGCCCGGGCGGGTGGGAACCAGAGTGGGACCAGGGGCTGCGCCCGCTTGTCCCACCCGACGGTTCATGGGCAGGCAGGAGCCGCGTGGCACGCCTGGGGTTTGGGGGCAGGAGAGGACAACGGGCGCGGAGACATCCGGGGGACTCGGTGATGCCTGAGAGCGGCCAGGACGAGGAGCGATGTACTGATTCCGTGCTGGAGCACGGGCCGGACGCAATCGAGGACGGGGACTTCGACGACGCCTTTCTCCGGGAGGTGGCGCGGGCGTCCGTGCCCCCTCGGCTGCCTGTCCCTGGGATGCGAGTCGGCGACCGGGATGGGAAGCGCTACGAGGTGCTGGAGGAGCTGGGGGGCGGCGCCATGGGGCAGGTCTTCCGCGCGCTCGACTCGGAACTCCAGCGGCCCGTGGCCCTGAAGTTCCTCGTCCCGCATGAGTCCATCGCGGAGGCGCCGATGATCTCCCTGCTCCGTCAGGAGGGGAGGGCCATCGCGCAGCTGGACCACGAGCACATCGTCCGCATCTTCAACGTGGACCTCTGGAGCAGTGGGCCGACGGAGCCGCCGGTTCCCTTCCTGGTCATGGAGTGCCTGGAGGGCGAGTCCCTGTCCTCCCTGTTGCGGCGCGGTCGTCCGGGGCACCGGCGAGCGATGGAGATCCTGGACGCGGTGGCCTCGGGGCTGGCTCACGCGCACGAGCGGCACATCGTCCACCGCGACCTCAAGCCGAGCAACGTGTTCATCACGCGCTCGGGCGTGGTGAAGATCCTCGACTTCGGCTTGTCCTGGCTGGTGGCCGCGAGCGCCGCGCCTGACGTGACGCTCTCCACCGCCGGCACGCCGCCGTACATGGCGCCCGAGCAATGGCGTGGCGAGGCGCAGGATTCCCGGACGGATTTATGGGCCGCCGGCGTGCTGCTCTACGAGATGCTCGCCGGTGAGCCACCCTTCCTGGGCACCCCCGAATCGATTCGCGAGCGGGTGACGTCGCAGGGCCCGGTGCCGGCGGTGCGTGAGCGAGAGCTCGATGTGCCGGAGCCGGTGGAGGGCCTCCTGGCCGAATTGTTGGCCAAGGCGCCCGAGGCCCGGCTCCGCTCGGCGACGGAGCTGCGCGAGCGGCTGCGCGAGGTGGAGGAGGGCCTGGCGCCGCGACGTGAGCCGAGGCGAGTCCGGGCCCCGCAGCGAAGACAGGTGACGCTGGTCGCCTGTCGCCTCGCGGACCTGGCCGGGCTGGCCGGGCGGCTGGATGCGGAGGACCTGGGCGAGTTGGAGGCCGCCTTCCACCGGAGCTGCTCGGAGGTGCTGAGGCAGCAGGGGGGCACGGTCGTGCTGTGCGTCGGTGAGGAGGTGCTGGGTTGCTTCGGTCACCCCGTGGCGAGAGAGGACGACTCCGAGCGGGCCCTGCGCGCCGCGCTGCGACTCGCCGCCACCGTGGCTCCGACGCTCCAGGAGTCCCTGGCATCGCTCCCGGAGCGGAAGCTGACCGTGACGGTGGGCGTGCACACGGACACGGTGGTGCTGGACGATGCTTCCATCCAGGGAGAGGCGCCCCGCGTGGCGGCATGGCTGGCGCGACAGGCCACGCCGGGGACGGTGTGGATCAGCGACTCGACGGATGCGCTGACGCGCGGGGCCTTCGTGACGCAAGCCATGCCGCCGCTGCGATTCACCGGGCTGTCGGGCGTGCGGGATGTGACGCCGTATCGGCTGGTGCAGCCTCGGCGCGTCACCAGTCGTTTCGACCGGGGACTCGTGTCGCGCTCCCTCACACCGCTGGTGGGACGCAAGGGAGAGCTCCAGTTCCTCCTGGAACAGTGGGAGGAGGCGCGCGCGGGCCGAGGGTCGTGCGTGCTCGTCACGGGAGAGGCGGGCATCGGCAAGTCCCGGCTGGTGCGCGAGGTGCGTGAGCGCGTGCCGCCCTTCATGGCCCATCTGCTCCGGGGACAGTGCTGGCCCCAGTCGACCACCAGTGCGTTCGCGCCGGTCATCGACTTGTTGCGCCGCATGCTCGAGCTCGACGCCGAGGGCACTCCGAAGGAGCACCGGGCGAAGCTGGAGGCGGGCCTGGGTGTGCTCGGGCTGGGCGCGGGGCGCACGCAGTTGTTGTCGGGGCTGGTGGGGCTCTCCGGTGACGAGGGCGCGCCGCACCTGCGCTACGCCCCCGAGCGCCTCAAGCAGGAGACGCTGGATGCACTGGCGCACCTGCTGGCGCGACTGGCCGAGCAGCGCCCGGTGTTGCTCGAGGTCGAGGACCTGCACTGGGCGGACCCGTCCTCGTTGCAATTGCTGGGCTTCCTTCTGGAGCGGCTGCCGGAGCTGCGCGTCTGCATGTTGCTCACCTCGCGCGTCGCGCTGCCTCCGCCCTGGGGCGACGATTCGAGGGTCCAACGCCTGGCCCTGGAGCGGCTGCCGCCCCCGGTTGCGGGCGAGCTGGTGCGGAAGGCCGCGGGGGACAGGCCGCTCTCGTCGGAGCTCGTCGCCCAACTGGTGCGCCGCACCGACGGCATTCCCCTCTTCGCCGAGGAGCTGACGCGTCGGGTGGTGGAGGAGCCCCGAGGGGGCGAGTCCGCATCGGTGGAGGTGCCCGTGTCGCTGCGCGAGCTGCTCCTCACACGGTTGGACAGGCTGCCCGGTTCGCAGAAGGAGCTGGCGCAGGTCTGCGCGGTGGTGGGGCGCAGCTTCTCCCATGCGCTGCTGTCGGCGCTGTCGGGGCGGACGGAGACCTCGCTTCGCGCGGATCTCTCAGGCCTGGTGGCCGAGGGGCTGTTGCAGCCAGCCGAGACGGTGGAGCCGAGCTACGGATTCCGGCACGCGCTCATCCAGGACGCGGCGGCGGACTCGCTGCCGAGGAAGGCGCGGCGGCAGTATCACCGTCGCGTGGCCCGCGTGCTGGCGGAGCAGTTCCCGGAGGTGACCGAGGCCCAGCCGGAGCTGCTGGCGTGGCACTACACCGAGTCGGGCCAGGCCGAGGCGGCCATCCGGTGGTGGGCGCGAGCCGGAGAGATGGCGAGCCGGCGCATGGCCAACGTGGAGGCCATCAGCCACTTGCGGCAGGCCCTGTCGTTGCTTCGCGCGCAGCGCCCGTCGCGCACGCTGGATGGCGAGGAGCTGCGGCTGCTGCTCGGCCTCGCGCTGTCACTGGTCCAGGTGCAGGGGTACTCGTCGCCGGAGGTCGAGTCCGTCCATGCGCGGGTCCGCTTCCTGATGCGCGAGCTGGAGGATGACCTGCCTCGACTGGAGCCGCCGCACTGGGTGGCCTTCGCGCACGCCTTCGCGCGGGCGCACTGGGACGAGGCCCACGAGGTCGCGGAGCGACTGGTGCGCCTGGGCAAACGGCATGGGCAGCGAGAGTTGCTGGCCCTGGGTTACCGGATGCGAGCCACGGACTTCTTCACGTGGGGGCGGCTGGCTTCAGCGCTGGAGAATGTGGAGCTGGCGCTGACGTTCTCGGACTTCGAGCTGGAGCGGCATCAGATGCTGGCCGTGAAGCACTGGGTCAATCCGCGCGTGGCGGCGCTGGCCTACGCGGCGGTGCTGCACGCGGTGATGGACGCCCCCCACGCTTCCCGCGAGCACGCGCGACAGGGGCTGCGGCTGGCGATGGACATCGGCCATGCGAACACCTCCGCGTTCGCGTTGTTGTACGCGGCCCTGGCGGCCCAGCTTCGCCGCGAGCCGCGCGAAGCCCTGGAGCTGTGTGACAGGAACATCGCGCTCTCCCGCGAGCACCACTTCCGGCTGTGGTTGGGCTGGTCCACGCTCATCCGCGCCTGGGCGCAGGCGCTCCTGGGCAATGCGCGTGAAGGACTGGCGCTGATGCAGGCGGCGCTCGGGCACTGGCGACGCTCCGGCTTCAAGGCGGGGCTGCCCCACAACCTGGGAATGCTGGCTGAAATCCAGCTGCTCCTTGGGCAGAAGCGCCAGGCGCTCGACTCGCTGCACGAGGCGTTGGGGGAGGCGGGGTCGACGGGCGAGCGCTCCTACGAGGTGGTGCTGCGGGGCCTGGAAGCGGAGGCGCTGTCCATGATGGGGCGCGAGGACGAGGCCCTGCTCGCCCGGGCGCACGCGTTGCGCGTCGCGGAGACGCAGGGGGCGCTGGGGTACGGACGGCTGGTGCGGGAGCGAAGGCTGGGCCATCCGCTCCTGGAGCTTCCTCCCCTGCGGGACCTTCAAGCGGAGGAGCCCGCGCCTGGGCCGTGAGACGACGTCGTCACAGGGCCGAGGGGGTGACTCCTCCCGGCAGGTCCACAGCAGGAGCGTGACGTGATGATGTCCATGAACGTCGAGCCAGGGGGAGTCTCGGGCGCGGAGGTGGCGGTGCCCCGTGAGCAGGCGGAGGAGGTGCTCCATGTGCTCTGCACTCGCGGCGAGTACGGCAAGGCGGTGGAGCTGGCCATGCGCACGTATGGGCCGGAGCTGCGACGATTGATGGCGTCCGTGCTGCATCATCCTGAGCTGGCGAAGGACGCGTTCGGGCTGTTCAGCGAGAACCTGGTCAAGGGGTTGCCGGGCTTTCGTTGGGAGAGCTCCTTCCGGACGTGGGCATACCGGCTGGCGCGCAATGCCTGCTACCACCAGCTCCACTCGCCGTCGCTGCGGGAACAGCCGGTGAGCGAGCCCGCGGCGAACGAGCCCCAGCGGCACCGCACGGACACGCACCCCTGGCAGCGCACCGCCGTGAAGGAGCGCTTCCGCGCGCTGCGGGAACAACTGGAGCCGCAGGAGCGGATGTTGTTGATGCTGCGCGTGGACCAGCGTCAGCCCTGGACGGAGATCGCGCGTGTCATGGTGGAGTCCGACGAGCCGCTGACGCGCGAGGCGCTGAACCGGCGGGCCGCGGCGCTGCGCCAGCAGTTCCAGCGCGTGAAGGCGCGGCTGCGGGCGCTCGCCATCGAACAGGGCGTCATCTCCGCGGAGACGGTCGAGTCGGCGGAGTGAGTCGCGGCCTCAGGTCGTCCCGGGAGGCGGGGCCTTGTAGACGCGGAAGCGCGTCACGGGCCGATAACCCATGCGGAGGTAGAGCGGCAGTCCGGCCTCGGTGGCGTGGAGCACGGTGCGCTGGATGCCCCAGGCGTCGCGAGCCTCCTGAAGCGCGCGTCGCATGACGACTTCGGCCGCGCCAACACGGCGGTGCTCGGGCGACGTCGCCACGAGCGCGATGTATGCGACGTCGTCCACGCGCATCACCACGGTGCTGCTGGCGGGGGCGTCGCCTCGGCAGGCCACGAAGCCTCGGGAGTCCGGCCCGTAGAGGGCCTCCACGTCGAACGCCTCACGGCCCGTCTCGCGAGATGCGTCGTATGACTGGGCGTTGATGTCCGCCACGGCCTGTCGGCCCCAGGTGTCTTGCACGGGGCGGAACTCGAGAGAGGGCAGGGGATGCGTGGGCTCCGCGAGCCCGTCCGCCACCATGCCGGTGATGACCGCGAGCGGCTTGAGCTTGTACCAGGCGAGGATGGACTCGGCCCGCTCACGAACCTGGGGCGCGAGCCAGTCGTCGGATACGACGAACGTCCACGCGTGCTTGCCCGTGGAGAAGTAGCGCGCCGCGGAGGCGACGGAGGTCGCCAGGGCCTGCTCCGTCTCCGCGGGGGCGCGCAGGAAGGACGCGTTCATCAGGGCCCACGAGACGTGGCTCGCGGCGATGTAGATTTCGGGACGCTCGACAACCTCACCCGCGCGTCCCGCCAGCGCCATCCTCCTCCACGCGCCTCGAAATTGCGCATGGGACTCGTCGATCTCTGCCTGCGTCGCGGAGTGCATGGAGGGGCTCCAGGGTAGGGGTGGACCCGCGAGTCTACCCCACGAGCCCCGCCTGGAAACGCGGGGCGCCGGAATCCATCCGCTTCTGTTCAGCGCGCGGCGACACCGCGCAGCAGCGGCCGGGCCTTCTCCAGCAGCGTGAGGAACTCCTCGCGCTCCGCGTTGCCCGCGGGTGACGCCGCTCGTGCGATGTCGCGCATCGTCTCCAGGCTCCAGTTCTCCGCGTGTGGGCTCTTGCGCAGCAGCTCCGCCGCGCCCATCACCGCCGTCGCGAAGCGCAGATCGACACTGGCCTCCTTGAACGTGCTCGCGAGTGCGTGGGCCTGGAAGGGGTACGCGCGCTCGGTGGCGTTCACCGCGCGCGGCTGCTTCGCGCGCACTCGCACGGTGGCCAGTGCCTCGCCCGCGCCGGGCTTCAGCTCCAGCTCGTACAGCGCGGTGACGGTGTGGCCGGAGCCCAGCTCGCCCGCGTCCACCCTGTCGTCGCGAAAGTCGCGGTCCGCGATGTTCCGGTTCTCGTAGCCCACGAGCCGATAGCGGGCGACCTGCGCGGGGTCGAAGTCCACCTGGATCTTCACGTCCTGCGCGATGACCTCCAGCGTGCCGCCGAGCTGCTCCTGGAAGATGCGGCGCGCGGCCATCAGTGAGTCCACGTAGAAGTAGTTGCCGTTCCCCTTGTTCGCGAGCTGCTCCATCGTGGTGTCCTTGTAGTTCCCCATGCCGAAGCCCACGGTGGTGAGGGTGATGCCTTCCTTCACGTGGCCCTGGATGGTCTTCAGGATGTCCTCGTGCGACGTCCTGCCCACGTTGGCGTCGCCGTCCGAGAGGATGATGACGCGCGAGAAGGAGGTCCCATCCAGGGTCTTCATCGCTTCCTGGTACGCGAGCTCGATGCCCGAGCCCATCGCGGTGGAGCCTCCGGCGGTGAGGTCCTCGATGGCGGAGTGGATGAGGGCCTTGCGCTCCATGCCCGTGGGGCCGAGCACCCGGCGCACGTTCCCCGCGTAGGTGACGAGCGCCACCGTGTCGCCGTCACGCAGGTTGTCCACCAGCATGCGCAGGGCGCGCTGGGCCAGCGGCAGGCGGTCCGGTGAGCTCATCGACCCGGAGACGTCCACGAGGAAGGTGAGGTGCGCGGGCTTCCGCTCGGAGATGCTCAGGCGCTTGCCCTGGACTCCCACGCGCAGCAGGTGTCGCTTCGGGGTGAAGGGTGACGGCGCGGCGTCCATGTGCACGGCGAAGGGGCCGTCGCTCGGCCGAGGGTCCGGATACGTGTAGCGGAAGTAGTTGAGCAGCTCCTCCACGCGCACGGCGTCACGCGGTGGAAGCGAGCCTTCCATCAGCGCCCGTCGCGTCATCGTGTACGAGGCCGTGTCCACGTCCACCGCGAAGGTGGAGAGCCGGTCTTCCTGCGTCGTCACGAAGGGATTCACCACCGTGTCGAGTGCGGCCTCCGCGCGCTGTGCGGCGGCAGGATCTTCCTCGGGCGTCGTGTTCAGTTTCCCGGCCAGGACGGCCATGGGGTGCACTCGGTGGGCGCCGTTGGAGCCCGACGGGGCCTTGGCGGAGCCGTAGCTCGAGCTGCTTCCGCCGCGGCCCTTCGTTCCGATGGAACCCGTTCCCATGGATCCGATGCCCGGGCCCAGCCTGCTCCCCAGGCCGCCGCCGCCCGCGCCGGTGCCGAACACGCCAAGACCTTGCGAACCGAGGTGGCTGCGCTTCGCAGTGGGCGGGGCCGAGGAGGGTGCTGGTGCTGGAGCCGATGCGGACGCGGGCTCTGGCGATTGCTTCGAGGGCTCGGGCGTCACGATCAGCCCTGCCTTGTCGGCGAAGACGGGGGCTCCGTCCGTGTCGCCCTGTGCCTTTGCCGGGGCGTTGGCGCCCTCCTCGCTCGAACGGCACGCGAACATCATGCTGCCCACCGCGAGTGCGCACACGACACCCATGACGGCCCTGGGGTTCCGCCTCATTTGCTGCCTCCGTGTCTTGGAATCGCCGGAACCTCCGACAGCAGGCGGGCGCGAAAGGTTCCGCGCGTTCCCGTCAGACGCAGTCGCGTCACGTTGGAACGCCAGGGGCGCGGTCGTCAGGGACCCTTGCCCGCACGGGACATGCTCCCGTGTCGGTACGCTCCTTGCTCAAGGCGACGTCAAAAGGGTGACGCCGCCATGATGATCTTCTTGAGAAACACCGCCGACGGTAATGACACCGCCATCACCACGGCCAATCCGGCCATCCTCATCGCGAACTACACCGGGACCTACCCCAAGCTGAACAACGCCACCCGCGTCGTCCCCTGGTACTCCATCGACGCGGATCCCCAGGTGTTCGGAAGGCGGCTGCTCACCGTGGCGGCGGCGGACCCCGTGTGCCGCGCGCTCGTCGCACGCGCCACCACCGTCTGGGGGCTGGATTTCTCCATCAACGCGGGGGCGTTCGTCACCGAGGCGGTCCAGAAGCAGTACCTGAAGCTGCTCAAGGTCTGGCTGAGCCCGCTGTCGGGCAACCTGGGCAGTCGCGATGCGCACCGCTCCACCGTGGACGAGCAATACAACCGGCTGTGGAGCAAACACGGGCTCAATCAGGCGACGCTGAACAACCTGGCGAACCTGCCCTTCTTCAGTGAGCTGAATGTCGCGGGTCGCCGGGATCGCATCCAGATCTATCGCAACGTCACGGAAGCGGCCCGCGCCATCGTCGGCGAAGTCACCTCCTGGCCCTCGCGCACCATCGAGAAGATCTCGGTGTTGTCACTGCTGCGCAGCAGGGGACTGGCCGCGCTCCAGTTGCAGATGCTCGACGCGGTGGCCGCCGCGGTCGCCGCGCCCACGGCCACTCCCGCGATGTGGGAATACCTGCCGTACTATCTTCGAGGCATCGCGCTGGAGAAGTCGGGCCCGGGTCAGGCCCTGACCGCGCTCCAGGTGGCGACTCGCGTGCTCGGAGCGCTGCATGACTGCCTGAACGACTCCCCGGCGACGCGTGCCCGAGCGAACGCGCAACACATCGCTGACTTCCAGGGGCTCGACGGCGGCAAGGAGTACCGCCGTTGGCGGATGTTGCCACCGGTGGCGAGGTACCAGGTGATGATCAGCGACCTGGCGCGCATCCTGCCGGGTGGCAAGGCGCACAGCGCTCACATCCGGGTGGAGTTCGACCATGCCACGCTGGGAGGACTCCCCGGCAACGTCGCGGGATGCGGCGGGTGGCCGGTGACGATGCGCGTCCATCAGAGCGCGACACCGCATGACCCCGGCTACGGAAACCCGGCGGCCAATCCCTTTCCGTTCGCGACGGGGTGGAGTCGCAACGAGTTCTGTCCCAACGTCGTCTCGTCGAGACTCATGCTCGCGCCGCTCTACGCGGGCACGTCGGGCCACAACCAGGGGCGCATCCTGGCGTGGCTCGCGCTCGTGCCGACGGTGCCCGCGCTCGCCAACATCCCCTTGGGGCTCGTCATCTCCGCCGGCTACGCCGTGCTCTGGCGCTTGTATTACGACAAGCGGGTGAGTGGCTTCCACACGATGTTCGAGACCTTCCAGGGCTCGCACGCCGACGCGACGGTCCGTGATTTGAGCGCCATTCCCCGCGTCGACGGGGACGACGTGTGGAATGCCGTGTTGAATCGTTCACCGGGTGGACAGACGCAGGTGCGGTCGTTCTGGCAGGACTGCGTCGACCTCTACAAGAAGACGGGCGCGAACCTTGGCCGGGAGCTCAAGGCGGCGACGGCCCAGGCGCGTGAGCAGGTGCTCGCGGCCTGCCCGGGCTCGGTCATTCCCCGGTGGAGCACGACGGGCGACGTGGACCGCACGGGCACCGAGGTGGATGTGTGGGCTGGTGACAAGAACCAGGAGGTCCTTCGCGAGTACGCGGCGTGGCAGCGCCTGGTCCGGGGCGAGTCCGTGCCTCGGCCCCTGTTGGATGGGTCGATGGGCGCACTCATGCTGCACCAGGGACAGGCGCCCAGCCTCCAGCCCGCACAGCGGTTGACCCTCCAGGCGGACATCGCCGCCGCGATTGGCGCGCAGAACTACCTGGGCGACCCCCAGATGAAGAAGCTCTTCCACAAATGGCTGGTCACGCATTCCTCCGACAAGACGACCGACGAGGAGGAGAAGAGGAAGCGCGACGACGAGGTTCAGAGAATCCGCTCGATGTTCGATAAGCTCACCCAGGGGAATGCCGGGCCTGTCTTGGCGATTGCCGGCCCGAATCTGGGGCTTCCTCCCATCACGGATGAAGGGCACGTCTGATAGGCCCATGCGCATACCTCCTCTTGCTCCCGATGCGACGTCCGCGGTGCTCGTTCTCGACGACGGGGGCGACGAGGCGCGCCTGCTGCGCACGACGACGCGGCCGCCGGACATGGTGGGGTTGGACACGCACGGTCTCTCGGAGCTGCGGTGCTCGGGGAGCGCCCAGCTCTCCGTGGCGGGCTTTCGCGACCTGGTGCGGCGACTCGAGGGCGTGAGCGCTGAAGCGCTGCACGTGTTCGACCTGCGCCAGGAGTCACATGGCTTCCTGAACGGCGTCGCGGTGAGCTGGTACGCCGAGTCCAACTGGGGCGCGGCGGGCCTTTCCGACGAGGAGGCGCTGGCGCTGGAGGCCGGCCGGCTGTGGCTGCTCGCGCGGTCGCGGACGGCGAGGGTGGGGGATGCCGGCACGGTGAAGCGCCGTGAGCCCCTGGTCTCCACGGAGTGGGAGTGCCGCGACGTCCGCGACGAGGCGCGGGCCTTCGAGCTTCCGCCGGAGCGCTACGTGCGACTGCCCGTCACCGACCACACGCGGCCTCGCGACGAGACGGTGGAGCGCTTCATCCAGAAGGTGCGTTCGCTGGACGAGGGGGCGCACGTGCACCTGCACTGTCGGGGAGGCAAGGGGCGCACCGCCACGTTCATGTGCCTGCTGGACATGCTGCGCAATGCCGAGAGGCTCTCGCTGGACGCGCTGCTCACGCGCCAGACGCGGCTCGGTGGCTATGACCTTCGCAAGGAGGCGGACCCCACCAGCCGCAAGGCCCCGTACATCGCCGAGCGCCGGGCCTTCCTGGAGCGGTTCCACGCGTATGCACGGGAGAACCCCGGCGGTGCGCCGCTCGGATGGTTGGCGTGGCTTGCTCGGCAGCCCATGAACCCCGAACACAAAGGATGAGCGGTGGTCTAGGGTCCGCCGCATGACGCAGGCTGTTTCGGACGCATGGACGTTGCCCTGGCGGGGCCTGGGGCTGAGCAGCAACCTGAGCGCGGCGGACATCCCGCAGCCCTACCGGCTGCTCGACGCGTCACCGGGCCTCTTCGACTTCGTCGAGTACAGCGCGCCCCTGTCCCTGGACGAAGCGCGCGCCCAGGCGTCGCTGTTCCCCGAGATGTGGAGCCGCCGCTCGGACGTGCCCGTGCTCTTTCACCCCGTGCACCTGAACCTCTGGGGGCCGGAGCTGGAGCCTGTCTCCGTGCTGAAGGACCTGGACGCGCACGCGCGCGCCGTGGGCAGCCCGTGGGTGGGCAACGACGTGGGCTGGTGGCACGTGGGGGGCCAGCCGTTCCCGGGCTACCTCTACATCACGCCTCCCTTCAACGAGGCGGGGCTCAGCGACTGCGTGGCGCATGCGCTCCATGTCCAGGCCCACCTCTCCATGCCCCTGGTGCTGGAGAACCCCGCGGTGCTGGCGCGGCGGGGCGAGTGGCACGTGCTCGACTTCCTCGCGAAGCTGCACGCGCGTACGGGCCTGCCGCTGCTGCTCGACCTGGGGCACCTCTTCAGTCATCAGCTCGCGTCCGGTCTCCCGCTGGAAGCCGGACTGGATGGGTTCCCCCTGGAGCAGGTCGTCGAAATCCACATCGCGGGCGGTGTGGTGACGCGCCGCGGGGCTCGCGGCTTCTACGTCGATGACCACACGCAGCCGGTGCGCGAGGAGCTGTTCAAACTGTTGGAGTCCTTGCTACCGCGTTGTCCTTCCCTGCGCGCCGTCACCTTCGAGGGCGATGGTCACCCCGCCGAGGTGGCGCAGGTGTCACTGCGTCGCCTGCGCGCGATGATTCCTTCGGGAGAGCGGCCTCCGCTGCGCCTGCGCGCTCCCGAGGCTCGCACGCCGACCCCGCTGACGGGTGACAGCCGCCCCTGGGAGCTGTTCGAGGCGGGCCACGGCCTGGTCCCCACGGGCGCGACAGAGGACCCCGAGGGCACGCTGGCGGACCAGGACTTCCGGCTGGCCGTGGTGGCGGAGCTGCTGGACAAGGACTGGCCGCTGTCGCGCCTGCTCCTGGCGGGAACACGCGAGGACCTGGTGGCCTTCACCGGCTCGCGCGAGTACCGGAACGTCTTCGAGGGGGGAGGGCGCTCGCTGCCGCAATCCTTCTCCACCTGGGCGATGCGGCGGCTGCGCGAGCGGCCCGATGACGGGGCTTCCGCCGCGCTGAGCCTGGAGATGATGGCGCCCACCGCGTTCATGAAGGCGGTGCCCGCACCGGGGGCGGGGCAGGTGGGTTTGGTGGACGAGGTCCGGCCCGGGAGCTTTCCGGCGGACCTGTCCGAGCTGCTCTTCGCGGCTCGGGCCGTGCGCCGGCACCTCACCTCCCGTGCGTGGGCATGTGGGGAGCTGGAGTTGTCCGGGCTGGAGGCCCTGGCGCAGGTGGCGCGGCGCCCGGGAGCCTCGCCGTGGACCTTCGCGGTGCGACGCAAGTCCCCAGGACATGAGCTGTTGAGCGTGTCGCGGGGGCTGGCGGAGCTGCTCCGGGAGCTGTCCGCCCGGCCCCGGGCGGTGGAGTCGGTGCCCCCGGCCCTGCTGGCGGAAGGGCTCCATCACCGGCTGATCCGCCTGGGTGACACCCCCGGAGTGGACCGAACCCTTGCACCTGCCCGTCCGGTAGGGTAGGTCGCGCCGCAATGACGTCGTCACCCCTGGTTATCGGCATCGCGGGTGGCACCGCGTCCGGCAAGACCACCGTCGCCCGAAAGGTCCGTGAGGCGCTTGCCGACTGCCGCGTGGCCTTCATCGATCAGGACTCGTACTACCGGGACCTGAAGGACCTCCCCATCGCGGACCGCCGGGAGGTGAACTTCGACCACCCGGACGCGTTCGACACGGACCTGCTGGTCAAGCACCTCCGGGAGCTGAAGGCCGGACGCCCCATCCAGAAGCCCGTCTATGACTTCGTCACCTCGTCGCGTCAGCCCCGCACCATGGGCGTGGACCCGGGGGACATCATCCTCATCGAGGGCATCCTCGTCCTGCACATGAAGGAAGTGCGCGACGAGATGGACGTGAAGATCTACGTCGACGCGGACGATGACCTGCGCATCCTCCGGCGCCTCACCCGCGACATCAAGGACCGGGGCCGCGACTTCGACCACGTCGTCAGCCAGTACCTGCGCCACGTGCGCCCCATGCACATGGGCTTCGTGGAGCCGTCCAAGCACTTCGCGGACATCATCATTCCGCACGGCGGCAACAACGAGATCGCCATCAGCATGCTGGTGGGCGCGTTGCGCGGGAAGCTCTCCGCGCCGCAGCCCCGCGAGTAGCGGAGGGCCGTCTTCAGCCCACGCGCCGGAGGAAATCCCCCAGCGGCGCGTGCAGTCGCTCCGGCTCCGTCAGCAGGGCCCCATGGTCTCCGGGGCCGGGCAGCTCCACCATCCGCGCGCTCACGCCCGCGGCGCTCAGCAGATGGTACGTGTCCCGCACCCGGTTCACCGGCGCCAGCACGTCCGAGCTCCCCGCCAGCAGCAGCACCCGCGCGCGAATCTGCGAGAAGCAGTCCGCCACGTCGCAGCCCGCGTAGGCCGAGCACAGCGTGGCCCACGACGTGGCATCGAAGCGGTCGGCGAAGTCCTCCGCCTCCGCGTCCAGGGCGGCTTTCGCCGTGTCGACGTCAGGGAAGTTCCGGGACAGGTACTCCCGTCCGTACAGCAGCTTCTGGAAGTCCAGCCGCAGCCGCCGCATCGTCTTGCGAGGCTGGGCGTCCGGCTCGTACAGGCCCTCGCGGAAGTCCGGGTCCGCGCGGAGCAACTGCCACGCCAGCCCCAGCTTCTCGCGCACGCCCTCGGGCAGCGCCCGCGCCGCGCCGATGACGACCACCGAGTCCGACAGCTCTGGGAACAGGGCCGCCAGTCGCAGCGCCACCTGGCCTCCCAGCCCCACGCCCACCAGGCCCCGGACGCGGTTCAGCCCGCGGGCCCTCAAGAGCGCGGACACCCCGCGCGCCATGTCGAGCACGGTGAGCGGCGGCAGGTTGAGCCCCAGCCGCTCGCCCGTCTCCACGTCCACCGTCGCCGGTGACGTGCTCCCGAAGGGACTGCCCAGGAGCCCCGGGACGACGATGGGCATGATGCCCGGGTCCAACGGCCGCCCCGTCCCCACCACCTCCCGCGCCCATCCCGACGACTGGTACGCGGAGTCCTCCACGGGCCCGAGCGCCCGGTGCGAGTGAGATAAGTCGTGCAGCAGCACCACCGCTTTGCCGTCGCACGGTTCCCCGTAGGCCTCCCAAGCCACCTGGGGGTTGCGCAACAGCTCTCCCTCCTCCAGAGGAAGCAGCGAGTTGAACAGGTGGGTGCCGGTGGCCTGGATCACGTTGGGGAATTTTCATATCACTGCCTGCTCCACCGCACAGGAGACTGCCGCTTGAAGCGCTATTTCGGAGTCATTGTCCTCGTCGCTGGTGTGCTGCTGGGCGCCATCATGAGCTACCGCAGCGCCAGTGCCCGCACCAAGGAGGCGCAGCGTGAGGCGGACATCCAGCGCATCCACGCCGACTATCTGGAGCGCGTCTCCTGGATACGGGTCAACCCTGACGACAACGCGTATCGCGAGGAGTTGAAGCCCTTCTTCAAAAGCTACTTCGAGCAGGTGGACGACCACCTGAAGGCGTTCAACGGCAACAAGAACTTCGACAACTACCTGCAGGAGCTGGAGAAGCGCGCCGACAGCGGCAAGGACGAGCGCGCCGGAGATCGCAAGGCGTTCTACGACTACACGCGCAAGGTCTTCGACAGCCTGCGCGAGGGGCGCTACCGCCCGGTGTGGACGGCCACGGACAAGGGCATGCGGCTGGATGTCGTGTCCTCGGACGTCATCATGGTGATGGGCAAGCCCCAGGTGCGCTTGCAGCTCGCGCTGTGGGGCGCGCAGCGGACGCTGAAGGACGAGGGCAAGGTGCGGAAGATGATCACCAGCGCCTCGTTCGACACGGTGTGGAAGTTGACCGACGCGAAGGGGAAGCTCCTGGGCGAGATGCGCGGGAGCGACCCGTCGATGAAGGTCGACCACCCGGAGCGCTTCATCGCGGAGTTCCCTCCGCAGATGGTGCTGGGCCACTACGACCTGGACCTGATGCCCATCGAGGTGGCGAAGATGGACATGACCATCAACATCTCCTCGCGCGCGGCCTCGGGCGGTGACGCCACGGCCTCCTACGTGTGGAAGCTGGACGTGCCCTCCGAGTGGAAGCTGGGTGCGGGCGAGACGTGGGAAGGCGCCACGCAGGAAGAGCGCCCCGAGGACGAGATCGACCCGAGCAAGAAGGCCGCCGCGAACTAGCGACCTTGGGGAGGAGGGGGCGCGGTGGTGCTTCGCGCCCTCACTCCACGACGGTGAAGTGAGAGCCGAGCCGGTACGCGGACAGCGTGCCGGTGTCGTCCAGGAAGTAGAGGTTGAGGCGCACGTCCGCCTGGAGCGCGACGAGCCCCAGCCCGGCGCGGACCTCCGCCAGCACCTGGCCCCCGCGAGGGTCCACCGCGCGCACCTTCTCGCCGGCCAAGAGCGTGACGCCTCGCGCGGTGCGTGCCGGCAGCGCGCCGATGAGGGGCTCTCCCGCGGCCCCCACGCGCCAGTCCACTGTTCCAGATGCGGCCACCCGTGCCGCGGCGCCAGAGGCGCTCGTCACCACCACCGCGCGCGGCAGGGGCGACAGCGCATAGGGGCCTGGCCCCAGGTTCAGCGGCCGTTCCCACACCCGCTGCCCCTTGGCGTCCAGGCACAGCAACATGCCCTCGCGCTCGCGCTCTCCCGCGATGAACACCCGCGAGCCCACGGGCAGCGGCGCGGAGGGGTGGGTGAGGTTGGGCTCGTGCGTCCACGCCGCCTCGCCCGTGTGCGCGTCCGCCAGCAGCAGGGCCCAGTGTGAGCCGCGTCCCAGCAGCGCCAGGAAGCGCCGTCCCCACGGCACGGGGGCGCCATGGAAGGGCATGGGCGCGCGCATGCGGTAGCGCACCTGACCGTCCTCCAGGTCCAACCCGTAGACGTAGCCGGAGTCCGTCGTCACCAGGGCCCGGTGTCCCTGCGTCGTCAGCCAGCTTCGCTGTGTGCGGGGAGGCGCAAGCCGCCACACCTCTCGTCCGGTGGCCTCGGCGAAGGCGACCACGGTGCGGTCCTCGGAGAGCGTGAGCAGCAGCCCGTCCTTGCGCAGCAGCAACGGCCCGAGGGGGATGCCATCGTGGTCATGCAGCCAGCGCGCACCCGTGCCCCGGCCCGTGAAGCCGTACACGCGCGACAGGTCCGCCGCCACCGCGTGCCCATCCGCCGACGCGGCCACGCCCAGCGCCGCCGCCCGCTTCCACAGTCGCGAGCCGTCCTTGCGCGAGAAGGCCACCGCCGCCTGGGGCGCGCAGCACACGGGCCCATGGCGCCCCAGCAACAGGCGGGACTCCTCCGCGTCCTCCAGCCCGCGCTGTTCCCACAAGCGGTCGAACCGCAGCCGCCGCAGTCGACCGGGCACCTTGAGTGGCTTCGACACGCTCTCCGCCGTCCTCGTCCGCTTCTCGCGGGCCGCGCCGGTCTGCTCCGGGGGCTCCACCGCGCCGCGCAGGTGGGACAGGCCCTCCCGGCACCGGTCCGCCAGCTCCACCAGATAGGGGTTGCTCACCTGTGCGCGGTCTTCCTCCGCGAACGCGGCGGCGAGCGCCTCACCCAAATGGAAGAGGGCGGTGGCCAGGGTGCCGCCGGTCAGCGCGAAGGGGGCTCCGGTGCGCCCCGTCCGGGCCTTGCCCGTCTGGAGGTCCAGAAGCAGCGGAGTCCGGGCGCCCGCGGGCTCCAATTCGAAGCGCGCCTCCCCCAGCTCCACCGCCCGGGTCAGCTCCACCGCCTGCCGCGACAGCTCCAGCACGGTGAGGAACGGCGGGGCCTGCACCTTCCACGCGTCCGGCCGGCCGGGCAGCGCCAGCCACACCTCACCGGCGCCCAACAGGGAGGCCAGGGTTCCGGACGCGCCCCGCTTGCCTCCCTCGCGACTGGCTCGCGCGCCGGCGTCCTTCAGCTCGAAGCCGAAACCGGGTGTTTCAGGCGGCTCCACCCGCTTCACCGACGGG
>NZ_JABUMQ010000380.1:0-9690 GCF_013336645.1 Myxococcus sp. CA039A
CCCAGCCAGGAACCCGCCCAGACCGAGCCCACCGCCGCCAGATCATTCGGGGTGAAGCCGTCGTAGGTGAGCCCAGGCCCTACATCCGCCTGGGCACCATTGCGGAGGGCCACGCCGTAGCGCAGGCGCAGCGAGGCTCGCTCGCGCACCTCCTCCGCCCGGACGGACGGGGAGCTGACCAGCACCAACAGCAAGGGCGCCAGACGCGCCAGGATGGGGGCAAGGGGGCGTGGGGGCGTCAAAGCCCGGCGGAGTATAGAGAAAGCCGCGAACACTCCCAAACCGGCGTCATCCGGGGACCCAGAAAGACGCTTGACGAGGACCCCCTGGGTGGCGGGGGCAGCGGACGAGCCGCGTTCTCACCGGGAGGAACGGATGGCTTCTTGCTGGAGTGGAGGGGCTTTGCTAAGCATCCTCACGGTCGGTAGCGCCTCGTCTAACCTCCGGGATTCACTCCAGAAACAATCGGGGTGTTGCCGTGAGACGGGCGAGCGAACGCTGAGGAGCGCATACGCCCATGGGCACGCAACTGGTGATGTACGAAGAGGAGTTCACCAAGATCAACGCCGTTTGCGACCGGCTCACCAAGGACGCGAACGCGAAGGTGGTGTTCCTCGTCGACAAGAACGGGCAACTCATCTCCTCGGCCGGGCAGACGCAGAACATCGACACCACGTCCCTGGCCTCGCTGACGGCCGGCAACGTGGCGGCGATGGGCGGACTCGCCAAGCTGATCGGTGAGAACGAGTTCCCCAACCAGTTCCATGAGGGGGCGAAGGACTCGCTCTACATGACCATCGTCGGCAGCCGGGTCGTGCTGGTCGTCATCTTCGACAACCGCACCAGCCTCGGCCTCGTCCGCCTGCGCATCAAGAAGGCCAGCGACGAGCTGACGAAGATCTTCGAGAGTCTGGTGAAGAAGACGGACAGCCCGGGTGCCGGGTCGCCGTTCGCCGAGATCTCCGACGACGATATCGACAACCTCTTCAGCGAGTAACCCGGGAAGCCATGTCCTTCATCAACTACTCATCCCGCGAAATCAACTGCAAGATTGTCTATTACGGGCCGGGTCTCTGCGGGAAGACGACCAACCTCCAGTACATCTACAACAAGACGGCGGCCGAGACGAAGGGCAAGCTCATCTCCCTCTCCACCGAGACGGACCGCACGCTCTTCTTCGACTTCCTGCCGCTGTCGCTCGGTGAGATCCGCGGCTTCAAGACGCGCTTCCACCTCTACACGGTGCCCGGCCAGGTGTTCTACGACGCCAGCCGCAAGCTCATCCTCAAGGGCGTGGACGGCGTCGTGTTCGTGGCCGACAGTCAGATCGAGCGCATGGAGGCGAACATGGAGTCGATTGAAAACCTCCGTGTGAACCTGGCCGAGCAGGGCTACGACCTGAACAAGATTCCGTACGTCCTCCAGTACAACAAGCGCGACCTGCCCAACGCGGTGACGCCGGAGGAGATGCGCAAGGCCATCAACCCGCGCAACATCCCCGAGTATCAGGCCGTGGCGCCCACGGGCGTGGGCGTGTTCGACACGCTCAAGGCCGTGGCGAAGCTGGTGCTCACGGAGCTGAAGAAAGGCGGCTGAGCCGGGAGCAGCCGGGCAGTCAACTCCCGTACCGCGGGTGAGAAGACGCCTCGCGGCCAAGGGTGTTACAACCTGCTGCCGACGGGCCGGGCCGTCCGCCTCCTGAGGTCGCACAGTGCGTGTCGCAGCCGCCACCCTCCGCCTCCTCGCGCTCGTGAGCGCCACCCTCTGTGGGGCGGCGCTCGCGCAGGAGCCGCGCCCCACGGCGCCCGCCGCCGCCTCGAGCACCGAGGCGCCTCCCGTGGCCCCTTCCGAAGGCGACAGCACCGCGGATGAAGCCTTCAACACGCGGGTGAAGACGCTGGAGGAGCAGGTCGTCGACCTGAAGGAGAAGATCTACCGCTCCAAGGCCCGACTCCTGTTGCTCCAGGAGACGGTGCTGGGCGGAGACGTCACCACCGGGGCTCGCGCGCTCATCGTCCACAAGAACGAGATGGGCAGCTCCTTCATCCTGGAGTCGGTGACATACGCGCTGGATGGCGCGCCCATCTTCACGCAGGTCGACATCCAGGGCGAAGAGCTGAGCAAGCGCGAGCAGTTCGAGGTCTTCAACGGGCGCATCGTCCCGGGGCAGCACCAGCTCGCGGTGCGGCTCGTCTACCGCGGCGGCGGCTTCGGCGTGTTCAGCTACCTGGAGGGCTACAAGTTCAAGGTGCAATCCAGCTACACCTTCAACGCGGAGCCAGGAAAGGTGTCCACGGTGCGCGTGGTGGGCTTCGAGCAGGGCGGCCTCACGCTGGACATGAAGGACCGGCCCGCGGTGCGCTACGACATCGAGCTGTCGCGCGACACGGCGCCCCGCATCGACGGCGAAGCGGGCGGAAGCCCTCCGGCCGCCACCTCCACTGAAGCGCGGTAGGGGTCCGCCGGTGAACGTGTCGCTTCGCGCTCTCGCCCTCGCGCTCAGCCTCGTGGGGGGCGCCTCCGCCTTTGCCGCCGAGCCTCCCCCGCCACCTCCGACTCCCCAGGAGCTGGAGCAGCGCCTGTCCTCCGTGGAGCAGCAGCTCCAGCTCGCCGAGGAGAGCCTGCGCTTCGTCGAGACACAGTACAGCCAGCGCCCGGAGCCCGATGAAGAGCAGGCCCGCTCGCGGCGCTACTCCGACGCGGAAATCCAGTACCTGCTCGGCGACTGGAGCGCGGCCTCCGTCCACTTCTACGACCTGGTGAGCGACCCGGCGTTCCGGAGCCACCCGCGCTACGCGGACGCGCTCTTCTTCCTCGCGGATTCGCTGTACCAGCAGAAGAACGACATCGGCGCGCGGCTCTACCTGCGCGAGCTGTTGTCGCAGCCCACGCCTACCGCGCGCCACCGTGACGCGCTCACGCGCTACCTGGCCATCTCCGGACGGTTGAACCTGTTTGACGACGTCGAGACCTACGTCGAGCAGGCGCGCACGTTGTTCGGCGGCCAGCTTCCGCCCGACGTGCAGTACGTCCAGGCGAAGTGGCTCTTCCGCCGCAGCGACCTGCCCGCCTCCGAGAGAATCGCCCGCGCACGCTCGGCCTTCTCGCCGCTGGCCCAGGCCCATGGCGGCCCATATCAGCTCCAGGCCGGCTACCACATGGCGGTGCTGTCGATGCAGGCCGGCGAGCTGCCCCTGGCCATCCTCCAGTTCCAGCAGCTCCTCACGCCCCTGTCGAACGAGGGAGGCTCCGCGCCCACCGCGACGCCGGGCAAGCCCGTCACCCGCTCGACGGCGGACACGGACACGCGGCGCATCCGCGAGCTGTCGCTGATGTCGTTGGGACGGCTCCTGTACGAAGCAGGCCGCTTCGACGAGGCGTTGGACCGCTACGGACAGGTGTCGCAGGACAGCGAGTCCTTTCCGGAGTCGCTCTACGAAATCGCGTGGACGCAGGTGCGCAAGGGCAACCACCAGGAGGCGAAGAACGCCGTCGACATCCTGTTGCTCGTCGCCCCCGACTCGCGGCTCGCGCCCGACGCGAAGCTCCTCCAGGGACACCTGCTCCAGAAGCTCAAGCGGTACGACGAGGCCATCGCGTCCTACGACGAGCTCATCGGCACCTTCCGCCCCGTGCGCGAGAAGGTGGACGCCCTCTTGAACGCCAACCGGGACCCCGTCGCGTACTTCGAGCGACTCCTGGCGCGCACGGACACCGTCCCGGACGTGCGCACGCTGTTGCCGCCCCTGGCCCTGAAGTACGCCTCCACCGAGCGCGAGGTGAGCCGCGCGGTGAAGATGGTGGGCGACATCGACACCGGGAAG
Source organism: Myxococcus sp. CA039A (assembly GCF_013336645.1). NCBI lineage: Bacteria > Pseudomonadati > Myxococcota > Myxococcia > Myxococcales > Myxococcaceae > Myxococcus > Myxococcus sp. CA039A. The sequence continues at coordinate 3,825 of NZ_JABUMQ010000380.1, forward strand.
AAGGGCGCCGTCGACGCACGCGAGCTGGCGGCCCGCATCCTTCGCGCGCTGGACTCGCGGAAGCTGGAGACCTTCCCGGAGCTGCAAGAGGGCTTCACGCGCGCGGACGCGGTGGAGACGGCCGTCACGCACGCCGAGTCGACGCTGGTCGAAGTGGAGGGACTCGCGCTGGAACCGTCGCTCACCTCGCAGGAGCGGGACCGACTCGCCCCCCTGCGTCGCGAGCGCGATGCACTGGCCGCCCGCTTCGCCACGCTCCCCACCACGCAGAAGGGGCTGGAGGAGCGGCTGCGCCGCATGCAGACCCGGGTGGACGCGGTGGACCGCGAGGCCTTCCGGCTGGGCACGGAGATTCAGGGACTGCACGCCATCGCCTCGGCGGTGCGCAAGTGGGTGGATGACACGCGGCTGCTTCGCCAGACGCCACCCGACGAGGAACAAGAGTTCCTGGTGCAGCTCCAGGCCGAGGTCCAGACGTTGAATGATCTCCAGTTGGAGCTGGACCGGACGCGCGGGCGGCTCGTGGATGAGCGCAACAGCGCGGCGGCGTCCCTCTCCGGGGAACAGGCCATCCGTGGCCGCTACGCGGCGGCGCTGCGCTCCGAGCACGAGGTGCTCAGTGAAGCGGAGCGTCGACAGTCTCCCACGGCGGTGCTGACGCACGCGCATCAGGTGCGGGAGCGAGGCGAGGCGCTGCGCAAGCGCGTGGCGGAGGCCCAGGGCGCGCTGCGGACCCAGGTGGACCAGCGAGGACAGCGCATCCGCGCGAAGGTGCTGGCCGAGCAGCACTTGTTGGAACGCTACGAGGCCGAGGTCGCCGCGGTGTCCGGCAACGCGAAGCAGTTGGTGGGCCGCATCGCCTACGACAGCATCCGGCGCGTGCGTCGGCAGTTCTACGACCTGGTGCTCAAGGCGGACGTGGGCGTGGTGGACGTGGCCTTCACCGAGAAGCAGGACAAGACGACGAACATCCAGAAGGTGTCCGCGCAGAAGGCCGAGGCGCTGCGCGCGCTGGACGCCGACTTCCGCGACGTGCTGTCGGAGGAGGGACGGTGATGCGGCGCGTGCTCGCGGTGCTGCTCTCCGTGGCCTCGCTGCCCGCCGCCGCCCAGGCGCCGGACACCGCCGCGCAAGTCCCCTCCCCCGCCCAGGCGGAGAGTCCCTCCGGGACACCGGCCGCGGGCTACCTGACGGGCCTGGGCCGCACGCCCGAGGAAGAGGCGCTGCTCCAGGATGTCAGCCGCGCCCTGCGCACGTATGACGAGGAGTCTCGCGAGTTCAGCCGCGAGGTGCAGCTCCTGATGGAGCGCAAGTACGAGCAGAAGCGCGACTCGCTCGCGTCCTCGTACGAGAAGGTCATCCGGGACTTCGAGGCCCAGGAGCGCAAGGAGCGGATGGAGGCCATCGTCCGCTTCGAGGAGTTCCTCCGCCGCTACCCTCAGGAGCCGCGCTACACGCCGGACGTGATGTTCCGTCTGGCGGAGCTCTATTACGAGCGCTCGCAGGACGAGCATCAGCTGGCGATGAAGGAGTACCGAGACCGGCTGGAGGCCCACGACAAGAACCCCGACTCGGCCTTCCCCGTGGAGCCGAAGAAGGACTACGGGGACTCCATCGCGCTGTACCGCCGGCTCTTGAAGGACTACCCCACCTACCGCCTCAACGACGGCGCCTGGTACCTGTTGGGCTACTGCCTGGAAGAGCAGGAGCAGGTCGACGAGAGCTTCCGCACCTACCAGCAGCTCATCGCCCGCTATCCGCGAAGCCGCTTCGCCACCGAGGCGTGGGTCCGCATCGGCGAGTACTGGTTCGACAACTACAAGGACCCGCAGGCCCTGCCCCGCTCCGCGCAGGCCTTCGAGGCCGCCGCCCGCGACACGCTGCATCCGCTCTACGACAAGGCCCTCTACAAGCTGGGCTGGACGTACTACCGGATGGACCGCTTCGACGAAGCGGTGGAGTCCTTCCTCACGCTGGTGGACTTCTACGAAGCCCAGCGCGTCGCGAAGGGCGAGGCCGAGGCTGGCGGAGACCTGCGCGACGAGGCCCTCCAGTACGTGGCCATCTCGCTGGCGGACGAGACGTGGGGCGGACTGCCCCGCGCCCAGGCCCTCTTCGCGAAGCGCGGCCCCAAGCCCTACGAGGCGGACGTCTACCGCCGGCTGGGCAACGTCTACTTCGACCAGACGAACCACCCCGCCGCCATCGCGGCGTATCAGCGCGTGCTCCAGCAGGAACCCATGGCGCCGGACGCGCCGGAACTCCAGCAGCGCATCGCCCTGGCCTACGAGAGAGACCGGCTGCTCGCGGAGTCCTTCACGGAGTCGGAGCGGCTCGCCAGCCTCTATCAACCCGGCACGGCCTGGTACGCGAAGAACCAGGGAGACCCCGACGCGCTCTCGCGAGCCAACACGCTCGTCGAGAAGAGCCTCTATACGAGCGCCACCTTCCACCACCAGCAGGCGCTGGTGTTCAAGAAGGAGGGCAAGTTCGAGCAGGCCAGCACGGGCTTCGCCACCGCCGCGCGCGCCTACGGCACGTACCTGGAGCGCTTCCCGCGCAGCAAGAGCGCGGGCGAGATGCGCTTCTATTACGCGGAGTGCCTCTACTTCTCCTTCCAGTTCGCCGAGGCCGCGAAGAGCTACGAGTTGGTGCGCGACACCGGCGTGAGCGAGAAGCACCGCGACGAGGCGGCGCACAGCGCGGTGCTCGCGTGGCAGCAGCTGCTCGCGAAGGACATCCAGTCCGGCAAGACGCCGGAACTCAAGCCGCTGCGCTCCACCGAGCGGCCCGAGGGCTCGGCGGTGAAGCCCGTGCCGCTGACGCCCACCGAGCAGAAGCTGGTGTCGGCCTCCGACAAGTACGTGGCGCTCCTGCCGCGCGACGCGAAGGCCGCGGGCATCGCCTACAAGGCCGCGGAGCTGTACTACGCGCACGACGACTTCCCCGAGGCCCGCAAGCGCTTCGAGCGCATCATCCAGACGTGGCCCAAGAGCGAGGTGGCCCGCTACGCCACCAACCTCACCGTCGAGACGTTCCTCATCGACAAGGACTGGCGCAGCGTGGAGGAGGTCAGCGCGAGGCTGGCCAGCAACACGCAGGTCATCGACCCGACCAGCGACCTCCACAAGCAACTGGTGAAGTTCAAGCTCGCGGGCCGCTTCAAGCTCGCGGACCAGCTCCTGGCCGAGGGCAAGCACGAGGAGGCCGCGCGCAAGTACATCCAGCTCGTCGACGAGGAGCCCCGGCACGAGTTCGCGGACAAGGCCCTCAACAACGCCGCCGTCGCGCACGAGAACACCCGGCGCTTCGACTCCGCGATGAAGCTCTACGAGCGCATCTATCGCGAGTACCCGTCCTCCCCGCTCGCGGACGCGGCGCTGTTCCGCGTGGCGGTGAACGCGGAGAAGTCCTACGACTTCGACAAGGCCGTCGTCAGCTACCAGAAGCTGGTGAAGGACTACCCCGCGTCGAAGGACCGGGAGGCGGCGCTCTTCAACACCGGTCGACTGCTCGAAGGCCAGCAGCGCTACGCGGAGTCCGCGGCGACGTTCCTGCGCTACGCGGAGCTGTTCCCCGCCGCCGAGGACGCGCCGAAGAACCAGTACCGCGCGGCCATCCTGCTGGAGAAGCAGGGCGACCCTCGCGGAGAGGTCCGCGCGCTCCAGGAGTTCGTGCGCAAGTTCGCCAACAAGCCCGGCCAGGTGGAGCTGGTGGTGGACGCGCACCGACGCATGGGTGACGCGCACCAGAAGCTCGGCGACGAGAAGGAAGCCCAGCGCGCGTACACCCAGGCGGCGAGCGAGTTCGACCGACGCAAGCTCAAGCCGGACACCCATCCCCTCGCGGCGAACGCGGCGGCGTATGGACGCTTCCAGTTGGCGGAGGCGGAGCTGCAAAGGTTCGACAAGCTGAAGATTGGCGGCTGGGGCAAGGCCCTGGTGCGCAGCTTCGCGGTGAAGCGCGCGGCGGTGAAGACGGTGAAGGACGCATACTCGCGCGTCTATCCGTACAAGCAGCTCGAATGGTCCCTCGCGGCGGCCTACCGCTCCGGCTACGCGCTGGAGCGCTTCGCCAACACCATCATCGAAACGCCCGTGCCGCCCGACGTGAAGCGGCTGGGTGAGGACGCGGTGGTGACGTACCAGGACCTGCTCGCGCAGAACACGGCGGAGCTGGAGGACGCGGCGGTGGAGAGCTACGCCGTCGCCCTGGCGGAGGCTCGCAAGAATCGCGTCTCCAACGAGTGGACGCGGCGCACGCTGGAGTCCCTCAACCGCTTCCGGCCCAAGGAGTACCCGGTGCTCAAGGAGCCCAAGCAGGCGCTCGCGTCCGACGCCGCTTATCCGGACGGGCTCATTGGCAGCGTGAGCGGGCCCGCCCGCCCCGCGTCGGCGGACGAGAGCCGCATCACCGGGGGAGCCAAGCCGTGAGCTTCTCTCCACGCACGCCGGGGGCCTCCGCCCTCACCGCGCTGTTCCTGTCCTCGGGCCTGTGGCTGTCCGCGTGTGCCTCCGGCCCGGAGACGCGCCCCACAGCCGAGGCGCCCGTCGAGGCAACAGCCGACGCGGACTCGAAGGCCGCGCCCGTCCCCACCGTCGTCGCGCCTCCGCCCCGCAGCGCGGCGCAGGACTTCGAGCAGGCCGTGGCGATTGCGCGGGCCGGCGAGCTGACGGCGGCGGAGACGGCGCTGCGCGCGCTGGTGACGCAGAACCCGAAGCTCGACTACGCGTGGACGAACCTCGGCATCGTCCAGGAGCGGCTGGGGCGGCACGAGGACGCGGAGCGCTCGTATCGTCAGGCGCTCGCGGTGGCTCCCGAGCAGGAGTCCGCGTGGGACTGCCTTGCGCGCCTGTACGGACGCACGGGCCGCTCCGCGGCGCTGGAGACGGAGCTGCGCGGGTTGGTGGAGACGAAGCAGGACTCGGCGCCACTGCACACGGCGCTGGCCATCACCCTGCTCCAGCAGAAGAAGCTGGGGCCCGCGGCCACCGAGGCGAAGCAGGCCCTCAAGTTCGATGAGCGGCACACTCGCGCCATGCAGGTGCTCGCGCAGGTGTACTACCGCGAGGGCAAACACGAGCTGGCGCGCATGGTGCTGGAGAACGCGCGGGACATCGCGCCCGGTGACGCAGCCACGCGCAATGCGCTGGGGCTGGTGTACCTGGCGCTGAAGGTGGGCCCGCAGGCCCTGGCGGAGTTCAAGGAGGCCGCGAAGCTCCGGCCCGACTTCGCCGAGGCACGCAACAACTTCGGCGCGCTGCTCAACGAGGCCCAGGACTACCCGGCCGCCGTCACCGAGCTCGAAGCGGCGGTGCGAGCCGCTCCCGACTTCGCCGCCGCGCGCCTCAACCTGGGCAATGCCTACCGGGGACAGGGGGAGTTCGAGCGCGCCAAGGCCGAGTACGAGCAGGTGCTCGTGCTGCTCCCCGGTCAGCCCGACCCGTTCTTCAACCTCGCCATCCTGTTCCTCGACGTGGAGCCCCCGGGGGTCGACCCCATCCAGCGGTACAAGACGGCCCTCACCTACTTCGAGCGCTACGAAGCCCAGGGTGGTCGCGACAACCGCATCCCCCAGTACACGAAGGACGCGCGCAAGAGCATCGAGCGCGAGGAGCGCCGCCTGGAGCGCGAGCGCAAGGACCAGCTCCGCAAGGCCGCGGAGCAGGAGAAGGCCCAGCAGGAGCAGGCGAAACAGGCCGCCGAGAACAACGCGCCGACCACCGCCCCACCCGCGCAGGCCGCCCCCGCGGACAAGGGAACGGCCTCCACTTCGACGCCGCCCGTGCAGGGCGCATCCGCTCCGGCCAGCCCACCCGAGCAGACCGCTCCATCAGGCTCCGAGAACCCCGGCGCGGTGCCCACT
>NZ_JABUMQ010000381.1:0-9684 GCF_013336645.1 Myxococcus sp. CA039A
GGGCAACATGAACTTCGCGACCTCGACGCGGCAGACGCCGCGCTTCGCCCAGGACGGGACGAAGGGCGAGGAAGTCACGCTGCGGCTGGAGCTGAAGCTGCTGGCGGACGTGGGCCTGCTGGGCTTCCCCAACGCGGGCAAGAGCACGTTCATCTCGCGGGTGAGCCGCGCCCGGCCGAAGATCGCCGACTACCCGTTCACCACGCTGGTCCCCAACCTGGGCATGGTCCAGTACAAGAACGACCTGTCGTTCGTGATGGCGGACATCCCCGGCATCATCGAGGGCGCCAGCGAGGGCGTGGGCCTGGGGCACCAGTTCCTGCGCCACGTCGAGCGGTGCAAGGTGTTGATCCACCTCATCGACATGGGCGCGGAGGGTGAGGGCCGCGAGCCGCTGCACGACTTCGACGTGCTCAACCGTGAGCTGGCGAAGTACAGCGCGGAGCTGGCGAGCCGGCCGCAGGTGGTCGCCGCCAACAAGCTGGACCTGCCGGATGCGCAGGCGCGTCTGGAGGCGTTCCGCGAGGCGCTGCGCGAGCGCGGCATCCGCGTGTACCCGGTGTCCTGCGCCACGGGCGAGGGCATGCCGGCGCTGATGGACTCGGTGGCGGAGGTGCTGTTCACCGGTCGCACCGAAAAGCTGCATGTCGAGGCTCCGCCCCGAGCGAAGGGCGCGAGCAGCAAGTCCGTGGCCAAGGCCGCGATTGCCAAGGTGCGCGAGACCCTCTCCAAGGGTACCGCCGCCGTGGTGAAGGCGACCGCCGCGAAGCTGGGGCGGGCGAAGAGCGCTGCTGTGAAGAGTGCTCCCACGAAGCAAGGCAGTGCGAAGGGAGCTCATGTGAAGACGACTCTGGTGAAGCAGGCCGCGGTGGCGAAGGCGGCGACGAAGGCTTCGGCGAAGAAGAGCGCTGGGGCGAAGAAGGCGGCGGCGACGAAGGCCCCCGCGAAGAAGGCCGCTGCCGCGAAGAAGGCTCCGGCGAAGAAGGCCGCTGTCGCGAAGAAGTCCGCGGCGAAGAAGGCTCCGGCGAAGAAGGCCGCTGCCGCGAAGAAGTCGACGACGAAGGCCGTGGCGAAGAAGGGCACCTCGGCGAAGAGGGCCTCGGCCGCGAAGAAGCCCGCGTCGCGCAAGTCAGGCGGAAGGGGCTGAGACGATGGCTGGCGGCGGTCCTCGGTACGAGCGCTTCGAGAAGGACAAGTTGGAGCCGGAGCAGTTCCTGCTCGATGTGCGCAAGGAGAAGATCGACCGCGTCGTCAGCCAGCGTACGCGCAACTTCACGGTCGTCCTGGACCGGCTGGAGGACAGCTTCAACATGGCCGCGGTGCTACGCACCTGCGAGTCCATGGGGGTCCAGGAAGTCCACGTCGTCATCAACCCGGAGGCACCCTTCCTGCCGAACTCGAGGGTGGCTCAGGGCTGCGACAAGTGGCTGGACGTGAAGCTCTACAAGTCCTTCGGCGAGTGTCGCGAACACCTGAAGTCGCGGGGCTTCCAGTTGTACGCCGCCGCCATCCGTGACGGTGCCACCAGCCTGTATTCGCTGCGCTTCGACGGGAAGGTGGCCATCGTTCTCGGCAACGAGCGCTACGGGGTGAGCGACGACGTGCTCAACGCCGTGGACGGGACGTTCTGGATTCCGATGCGGGGCTTCAGTCAGAGCCTCAACATCTCCGCCGCTGCCTCGGCGTGTGTCAGCCGGGCGATTGCCTGGCGGGATGAGCACCTGGCGGGCGGCTCCGGAGACCTGTCGCCGGACGAGGCGCAGGAGCTCCGCGAGCGCTTCTACGTGCTGGCCATCAAACAGAGGAAGCGGATCTTCAAGAAGCAGCCATGAATGCCGGCCCCCCGGGGCGCGTCGGTATGGGGTAGATGGACGCGGTGGGCCTACCCGGCCCCCTGGAGACGCACGCCATGTTCCTGGAAACCCTGCTCGCCACGCTCCTGTCCGCGCAAGCGGTGCCCCAGACCTCCTCCTCGCAGGCCGTCCCCACGCAGCCCGTCCTGGTGGCCCAGGGCGCGCCGGCGGGCGCTGGAAAGCCCACGGTGCCGCCTCCCACGGGCGGCGCGGCCAAGGCTCCCGCAGCCCAGCAGGGCGTGAATCCGGTGACGCCCGCCGCGAAGCCGCCCGCCACCGAGTCAGGCAAGCCGGCCACGACGCCCCCTCAGAGCGCGCCGGACACGAAGCCCGCCGTGAAGGCCACGGCGCCGATGACGCCCGAGGTGAAGTCCCTGGTGGACCGGATGCAGGCCTTCTACGAGAAGACCGGCGACTTCAAGGCGGGCTTCCGGCAGGACTACAAGTACAAGACCTTCCGGCGCACGCAGACGTCCGAGGGTGTCGTGTCCTACAAGAAGCCCGGGCTGATGCGGTGGGAGTACCAGAAGCCCTCCGTGCGCACCTTCGTGCTCGCCGGCAACAAGATCTACGCGTACGACCCGACGGCCCAGTCGCTCACGGTGGCCAACGTGGACACGAGCCAGCTCTCCGCCTCGGTGACGTTCCTTTTCGGACAGGGCAGGCTCGCGGACGAGTTCGCCATCAGCAAGGGGGCCTGCAAGGACTGCAAGGGCACGCTGCTGGTGTTGGATCCGCTGAAGGTGGAGCCCCGCTTCAAGCAGGTCCGGCTGGAGGTGGACCCCGCGTCGGCGCAGGTGCTGAAGAGCACCGTGGTGGATCCGGACGGCAGCGAGAACACCATCTCCTTCCTGGACCTGAAGACGAACGTGGGCATCTCCGCGGACAGCTTCAAGATGGACGTGCCGGACGACACTCGCGTGGATGACTTCACCAAGCAGAAGAAGCAGTAACCTGCGCGCCGTGCGCGGCGCGTTCCTGCTCTGGGTGGGTTTGAGTGTGGTGGGGGCTGGGTGTCACCGGGAGGTGGCGTCCGGCCCTTCACGTTCCGAGGGACTGACGGGGCGGACGCTGCCGCTGCTGGCGTCGCCAGCGCTGCGCCTCACCGTCGCGGGGAGGCTCGGGACTCGTGTCGTCCCGGTGGTGCTGGACGTGGCGAGGCCCTTGTCGATGGTCTCCCAGGAGTGCTTCGACGGAGGTCCTCCCGCGCCCGATGGCACCGTGCGCGCACCTGAAATCGCGGGAGGCTTCAGGGCCTGGCCGGTGGTGCCGCTGCCCGTGCTCACCGTGGGAGGGGCTTCGGTGCCGCTGCGCACCGCGGGGCTGTCGGGTGAGAAGCCCTGCTCATTGACGCTGGGTTCGGACGTGCTGGAGCCCTATGCGCTCACGGTGGATCCGCTGCGGCGAGAGGTGACCTTCACCGCGTCGCGTCCGCGTGAGGCGCAACCGGCGGCGGAGGTGGCTTCGGATGCCGCGCGGGAAGTGCACCGCGTGGAGCTCAGTCGCGAGCCGGTGGGCGACTGGCCCCTCCTGGCGGTGCGGGTGTCTCAGGGGGAGGCGGAGCTCACCGGACCCTTCGTGCTCACCACGCGCGAGCCCTTCTCGCGCATCGCGGTGGGGCCCGCCGAGGCGCAGGGGCTGCAACCCTTGGATACGGTCGCGCATCTGCCGCCGCGCACCTTCGCGGTGGACTCGGTGGACGTGGCGGAGGGCGTGGGCGCGCGGCCGCTGGTGGTGGAGGCGGCGGGACGATGGGACTCGCCGAGCAGCCTGGGACGGCTGGGGCCTGACGTGTGGGGGCGCTTCACCGCGACGCTGGATGCGAAGGGCGGGGTGCTGGTGCTGCGGCGTCCACGAGTCCGAGCAGTGGACGAGACTGAAGTGGGTTCGGTGTCATCACCACGGGCGGGGAGGGCGGAGGGACCCGATGCGTCCGCGACTTCACCACGGTCCACGACGACGGAAGGCGCAGGAGGGATGGGGGCGAGCGCATCCTCGACGCCGTCCGCGGGGACAGTCGGTGCCGCACCAGTGCCTTCAGGGGGCACTGCCTCGTCTCCGTCACGCTCCACGACATCCCCTGCTGCGACAACTGGCACTGCACCAAGGGCTTCGGGCACCGCTTCACCTTCGCCCGAGTCACCAGCACGGCCCACGGCGTCGGCGGCCCCCACGGCGCAGGCTCCTGGTGACACCTCGCCCTCAACATCGTCGGAGCCGGCACGTCCGGCGACTCCGAGCCCTGTCGCCAGGCGACAGCAGTGCACCGATGCGCACGGCGTCTTCAGCGAAGAGGCCTGCTACGGCCTGCACGTGCGCAAGGAACCCGAGGGCGGCATCTCCGTGGTGGGCGCGGTGTTCCGCGACCTGCCCGAAGGCGGACGCCTCCATTTGGAGCCAGTGGGCGCGGATGGCCAGCGGTTGGAGTCCGGGTGCGGAATCGGCCTGAGCTTCCCGGCCACCAGTCGCGGTTTGACGACTCAGCACCGCCTGCCGTGGCCGTCGCTCGCACATGCCCTGCCCGTGTGCCACGCGGCGCTCGTTCAGGCGCGAGGCTTCAACCTGGCGCTCTTCGAGGAGGGCAGTCAGCCTGAGTGCCCCACGGCGTGCGCCTTCGTCACCGAGACGTCCTCGCGCCGCACGGTGTGCGAGTGCCAGCCCACGCCCCTGGGAGAAGGGGTCGCCGCGCCATCCCGCAAGGCACCGTCTCGCGAACCACCGCGCGAGGAGCGCGAGCTGGAGCCGGAAGATCCACGGTAGCTCCAGCGCTCCGCACCCAGCGGTTCAACACTCCGCTGGATACCTCCGACGAACTCCCGGGCCACTTCGCGATTCACGCGGCGGCGGCCCGGGAAGAACCACCTACTCCAGCCGGGTCACAGGCCGGGGAGCAGGCACCAGCTTCACCGGCGCCGGGTGCGCGTCGCGAGCGGTGTGCTGCCGCTGCTTCGGGTCCGGGCGCTCCACCACGCGAGCCACCAGGTCGTAGTCGTGCGCTTCCGTCACCTCCACGGTGACCAGCTCACCCGGGTACGCCAGGCCGTCGTTGATGTAGACGAGCCCGTCGATGTCCGGCGCCTGACCCTGGTGCCGACCCACGAGCAGGTGCTCCGTCTCCGGCGCGGGACCTTCCACCAGCACCTCCAGCCGCTTGCCGACGAGCTTCTTGTTCTGCTCGCGGTTGATGCGCTTCTGGATGGCCATCACCTCGCGCCACCGGCGCTCGATGGTCTTCTGCGGCACCTTGTCCGGCAGGTCGAACGCCGCCGTGCCTTCCTCGTCGGAGTACTGGAAGACGCCCAGGCGCTCGAAGCGCTGCGTCTTCACGAACTCCTTCAACATCTCGAAGTCCTCTTCCGTCTCGCCCGGAAGACCGACGATGAGCGAGGTGCGCATCACCAGCCCCGGCACGCGCTCGCGCAGCTTCGTCAAGAGGCCCTTGAGGAACTCCGAGTTGCGGCCACGCTTCATCGACAGGAGCAGCTTGTCGCTGACGTGCTGCACCGGCATGTCCAGGTAGCGGGCAATCTTCGGCTCCGACGCCATCACGTCGATGAGCTCGTCCGGGAACACGCGCGGATAGGCGTAGTGCAGCCGAATCCACTTCACGTCCACCTGCACCAGCGCCTTGAGCAGGTCATGCAGCTTCGGCCGGCCCGGCAGGTCATGCCCGTACGCCGTCAGGTCCTGCGCGACGAGGTTCAGCTCCTGCACGCCGCTGTCCGCCAGTCGCCGGGCCTCGATCATGATGTCGTCGATGGGCCGCGAGCGCTGTCCACCGCGCAGCGTGGGGATGATGCAGAACGCGCAGGCGTTGTCGCAGCCCTCGGACACCTTGAGGTACGCGGTGTACTTCGGCATCGAGTTGATGCGCGGCGTGTTCGCGTCGTGGATGTAGTCGGGGTCCGGAATCACCTGACGCGGAGAAGCCTCGGCCGCCAGCAGGTCGCCAATCTGGGCGTAGGCGCTGGTGCCCAGGAAGTGGTCCACCTCCGGCATCTCCTTCGCCAGCTCCTCGCCGTAGCGCTGGGACAGACACCCCGTCACCACCAGGGTGCTGCAGCTGCCCGACTTCTTCAGCTCGGCCATCTCCAGGATGGAGTCCACCGACTCCTGCTTGGCGGGACCGATGAAGGCACAGGTATTGACGACGATGACCTGGGCCTCGGACGCTTCCTGCACCAGCGTGTATCCGCGGTGCTTCAACGTGCCGAGCATCACCTCGGAGTCCACCCGGTTCTTCGGGCAGCCGAGGGTCATCATGTACAGGTTCTTGGTTGGTTCCACCGCGTCTACCTATTTCCAAGCTCGGTTCGCGTGAAGTGGTCACCACTCCAGGCAAAGTTCATGGTCGCGCCGTTCGAGTAACGGATGGTCAACCCGTCCTCTTCATCCAGCTCCACCGAGGAGGCTCGCCCCAGGGCGCACGTAGCAGCCGGCCACTCGAGCACCCGAGCCGCCGTCTTCCCCGTCACGATGTAAAACCCCAGTCGAAGCTCCTTTTCGGCGTCACATTGACCCGCGACGGCATAGGGATTCTTCCCGGAGAGCACCGTAACGACCGGTCGCCCGTCCGGCAGGCTCAACGTGTCTGGCACATTCACGTTCACCGACGCGGCCTTCAGCGGGTCCGTCACCACCAGCTCGCGCAGCGTCTCCGGCGTCAGCTCCTCGTCACCCTGCGCCCAGGCCGGATAGCTGAGCAGGTCCCAGCCCAGCCAGCCCGTGGCCGCGGGCTCCAGCGCGGTGACGTGCTCCGGCGGCTTGAGCTTGAGCGCCTTGCGCGGCTCGTCCGGCAGCCTCAGCGCGTCGCCGACCATGGTGCCGCTCTGGCAGTTGGAGACAGGCACCGCCTTGGTGCCCGCGCCGTCCTGGTCCTCGTAGGTGATGCACAGGTCCATCACCATCGGGTCCCGAGCGGAGAAGCGCGGCAGCGCGCGCACCGGCACCGCGGCCACCAGCGACAGCGTGTTGCCACGACGCTCCACCGCGCCATTCACCTTCTGCTGCGCGAACTCCGGCGTGCCGCTGTCCGCACCCGACGCGCGCTTGCCGTCGAAGCCGAAGCGCCACGTGTAGCCCGTCGTCAGCGGCCCGGTGTCCGGGAAGTAGATGGACAGCGTGAGCACATCGCCCGCGAGGAGCTGATCATCCTTGGCGTCCACGCCCACGTAGAGCGTGTCCTTGCGGAAGCCCACCTTGGCGGTGAAGGACGCGCTGGCGCCTTCGGTGTCCAGGGACTTGAGCGCCAGCGGCGAGGTGAAGCCCTTGAGGCCTCCCTGGAAGCGCGGCGGCTTGGTCATGTTGGGCACCGGCCGTGACGGACGGGGCGCTTCTTCCTGGGCGGAGGCGATGGCCGGAACGCAGAGCATCCAGCAGAGGGACAGGGCAGCAGCGGCTCGCATGGGCTTGTTCAATCGCGGAAGTTGGTGAACTGCATGTCCAGCTTCAGTCGGTCCTGCTCCCCACGGAACAGGGCGATGGCGGCCTGGAGGTCATCCCGGTTCTTGCCGGTGACACGCAGCTGGTCGGCCTGGATGGAGCCCTGCACCTTCATCTTCGAATCCTTCAACAGCTTCACCAGCTCCTTGGACTTCTCCACCGGGATGCCCTGCTGGAGCTTGATGACCTGCTTCACGTTGTGCAGCCCCGTCTTCTCGATGTCGCCGTACTCGAGCGCGCGCAGGCTGATGTTCCGCTTGGCCAGCTTCACCAGGAGGACCTCCTTGGCGGCCTGGACGCGCTCCTCGCTGTTGGCCTTCACGGTGATGGCCGTGTGGTCCGGAGCGACGAGGACGTCCGCCTGGGTGCCCTGGAAGTCATAGCGGGTGCTGAGCTCCTTCTTGGTCTGATTGACCGCGTTGTCGAGCTCGGCGAGGTCGATTTTCGAGACGACATCGAACGAGGGCATGGGCAGCAGCGGCCCTTAACATACCTACACCCTGACGACCATGGGCACCACCAGGGGGCGCTTGGAGGTGTACAGCCGGAACGCACGGCGCACCACCCGGGTGAGTTCCTCTCGCACCAGGGCGTCGTCACCTCGCAGTTGGACGGACAGCTCCTCGAAGAGCGTCCGGGCCTCCTGGGCCACCCGGGGGAGGATCACCTGTTCGTCCAGTGACAGCCCCTGGCCGGAGAGTTGCGGGCCACCCAGCAGCTTCTGGGTGTCGCGCTGGAGCACGATGACGGCGGCCACCAGCCCCGTCTCGGACAGGCGCACCCGCTCATGGAGTGTGTCCGCCGTCACCATGCCCCCTCCGAAGCGGTCCTTGAAGATGCGCCCGGAAGTCACGCTGCCGGTGAAGCGGCCGCGTCCCTCCTCGAAGCCGACGATGTCTCCGTCCTGGGCCAGCAGGCACTGCGCGGGCTCCATCCCCGACTCCCGGGCGGTGGCCAGATGTCGGTGGAGGTGGCGGCCCTCGCCATGGACGGGGATGAAGTGGCGCGGCTTCACCAGCTCCAGCACGCGCTGCTGCTGGGGGCGGCTGGCGTGGCCGGACACGTGGACGCCGGGCTCCACCTGCGCGTAGGCGACGCGCGCGCCGCGCCATTGGAGCTGGTCGATGAGGGCGCCCACGCCGCGCTCGTTGCCGGGGATGGCTCGCGAGCTGAGGACGACCAGGTCACCCGGGCCCAGCTTGAACGGGCCATCACCAGCGGCGAGCTGGGACAGGCCCGCGCGCGGCTCGCCCTGCGCTCCGGTGGTGAGCACCAGCACGCGCTGCTGCGGCAGCTGCGGCACCGTGTCCAGGTGCACGAAGAGCGAGTCGGGCACGTCCAGGTAGCCCAGCTCGCGCGCCATCTCCACGTTGCGCACCATGCTGCGGCCCTGGAGCGCGACCTTGCGGCCCAGTCGCTCGGCGAGGGCCAGCAGGTGCCGCACGCGGTGCAGGTTGGAGGAGAAGAGGGCGACGACGATGCGGCCGGTGGCGTCCTTGAAGAGGCGCTCGAAGGTCTGCTCGACGACGCGCTCGCTGCCGGTCTCCTCCGTCAGCTCGGAGTTGGTGGAGTCCGACAGGAGGCACAGCACGCCTTCCTCGCCCGCCTCACCCCAGCGCTCCAGGTCCGTGCGCAGCCCGTCGATGGGGTCCGGGTCCAGCTTGAAGTCACCTGTGTGGATGAAGGTGCCTTCGGGCGTGCGGATGATGAAGCCCACCGCGTCCGGCACGGTGTGCGTCACGCGACTGGCCTCGACCTTGAACATGGTGCCGACGGCGAAGGGCTCGCGCGGCTCGATTTCGCGCAGGTCCGCTTCGATGCCCAGCTCGCTCAAGCGGTGGCGCGCCATGGCCAGCGTGAAGCGCGTGCCGTAGACGGGGACGTTCACCTCGCCGAGCAGGTAGGGAAGCGCACCCAGGTGGTCCTCGTGGCCGTGGGTGAGCACCACGCCCTTGAGCTGGGCGGCGTTCTGCTTCAGGTGGGTGAAGTCCGGGATGATGATGTCGACACCGGGCATCCCCTCCGAGGGGAACATCAGGCCGGCGTCGATGAGAAGCATCTCCCCGCGACAGGCGATGACCAGGGAGTTGAGGCCGATTTCTCCCAGGCCGCCCAGGGGAATGACTTGAAGCATTGGGAAGAGTCTAAAGACTCCCCCCGTCGCGCGCGTTGGAAAGTTGCGCGGTGACTGGCTAGGTGACTGGCTAGGTGATGCGGATGGGCAGGCCGCAGCCGCGCACCGCCCCCGTGGGACAGCCGGGGGTGCCGAAGATGTCCGGGCGGTGGAGCCAGGGCTTGATGCGGGTGCCGGTCCAGGGCTCCAGCTTCGTCTTGGGAATCCAGGGCGCCAGGCCCAGCGGGCGGGAGGGCGGTCGGGGCCGGCTGGTGA
>NZ_JABUMQ010000382.1:0-9647 GCF_013336645.1 Myxococcus sp. CA039A
CCACTCCACCACCCCTCGCGCCTCACCGGCCCGACGACCTCCCGGGTCGCCACCACCGAGGGTGGAATCCGGCACGTTCCGCCCGCCGCCAGGTCGCCCGACAAGCTGGCGCTTTCGCGCAAGCGTTTGGCGCTAACGAGGAAAACTCATTCTACCGGCTGGGCCAGTATGCCCTGGTCGACACGCGCCACGGCGCGAGTCACGGGGGGAAGGCAGTCAACGATGGTGCGAAGGGAGAGGCGAATGTCGCACGTCGCGCAGGAGTCGGGCCAGCGGGTTCCGGGGGGAAACGCGCGGCCGGACGGTGTGAAGCGAGGGGTCAGGGGACGGGGAGCCACGGCCCGGAAGACGGGGGCTCGCATCAGAGGGGAGCGTCCGGGCGCGCTTGAAGCACCAGAGGGGGACATCGCGGTACCAGAGCTTGCCGTCTTCGCGGGGGCGAAGCGCAAGCAGTTGGCGGTGCTGACGAAGTCGAGCGCGCTGGGGTTGCTACGGGGGGAGATGGAAACAGTCACGCGGGTGGCGTCCATGCGCCCGCAGACGTTTGGCTGGGCGCAGACCCTGGCGCGATTGCGAGCAGTCTCGCGTCCCGCGGAGTACTGGCCCTAAGCCCGATTCAAAGGGGTGTGGGTGCTTGGGGGCACTCGAGACATCCCGAAAGCAGTGCAGTCAGCATGCGCACCGGGGGGAGCGCACTCTCGCTTCGCTGGAGGGGTCCAAGGCCCTCCGGAAAAGATGCATGGCGGGTAGGAGGATGGCGTCGCGGGGGCGGCGCCATCTGTGGCAGGGGGACCCGGGGGTGACGCTCTTCAGAGGGGGAGAGCGAACCTGAGCAAGGGTCATACCGGGGGGTGCTCCGAGTTCATCGGGGCATCCCCCGTTGCTTTTTCAGGGCCCCGAATCACTCCACGCGCAGCGTCGCGGTGCCGGTGAGGGTGCGGTTCAGGGTGAGCCACAGCGCATCGCCCGCGTCGTCCACGGAGGCGAAGCAGTCCACGTCGGCGGCGAGGACCTGGTCGTCCAGCAGCACGCGCGCGGGCGGCGTGGAGGCGGTGTAGCCGCGCAGCACCACCACGGGGTGCACCAGGGAACCACGGCCCGCGTCGAACCGCAGGCGCGCGCGGTTGCCCGTCACGCGGGCTTCCCACGTCGCGTAGACGGGGTTGTAGCCAGGCACGTCATAGGGCACGGCGTCCGAGCGACCGACGCCGCCAGGGCCGTGCGTGGCCACGGTACCCTCGGTGGCGGACAGGCGCACGGCCTGCCAGGACTCGACCTCCGAGGCGCGCCGCCGCACCGGGTCCTCCGAGTGCGGCCCCAGCACAATGAAGACGGAGTAGCTCTGGTAGGGGTGGCCGGAGAGCATGCCGTCATCGCCGTAGCGCGCGTACTGGCGCCAGCCGAGCGCACCATAGTTGCTGCCCCAGGCCATGCGATGGGAGCGAGTCGTCGTGGGCAACTGGTACTGGTTGAGCTGGTAGGTCCAGTTCCAGTCGTCGGGCAGGGGTCCGTCCGCGTCGCGCTGTCCCCAGCCCTGTTGGTAGAGCCAGTAGCCACCGGCGGGCTTCTGGAGCCAGGGCTGCGTCTGCACCACGCCCATCTCCGCGTCCGGCGCGGTGGTCCACATGCGGGTGTAGGGGACGACGTTGGGCTCGCGGTAGTCCCAGCCGCTGGCCCTCGTCACGGGGGAGGACAGCGTCACGAAGCGGTGACGGTCTCCCCAGCCAAGGCCGGCGATTTCGGCGTTCGCGTTGCCGTCGAAGAGCAGGTCGCCATAAGGCGAGCGCACGTCGGCCTCCAGCGCATCCGGCGGGACGCTCGAGACGTCGTGGGTGATGGCGTAGAGCGGATGGTCCCTGCCGGTGGCGAAGAGGTAGTGCACCGTCACCTGGACGACGTGGCCACCGAGCGGCAAGGGCCAGCGGAACTCGTGCAGCGCGTGGTGACGTCCCGCGAAGAGGGTGCGGCCGGTGCCCGTCACTCCCTCCGTCCAGTTGCCCCAGGTGGTCCCTGCGCGGAGGTGACACGTCACCATGCCCCAGCCGGGGACACCGTCATTGGCGCCGTCACAGGTGCGCGCGGCGCCGTCCGCTTCGTAGACGTAGCGACGGACGTAGCCACCGTGCCAACCCGCGGGGTCCGCGGAGTCGTTGCGCACCAGGAAGGCCGAGCGCGGCGCGCAGCCTCCATCGCGCCACGTGTAGCGGTCCGTGTGGAAGCCCTCCAGGTCCACGTTCCGCTCCAGGTTCAGCGGAGCACAGGCGGAGGGCTCGCTGGGACCCTCGGGACGGATGTCCTTGCCGCCACAGGCCACGAGCGACAACGAGAGCAGCACGGCGACGCCGTGCCCGCGGAACGTGGACGTCATCGAGGCCCCTCCAAGTCCATGCCTCCCCCAGCGAAGGAGGCGTAGTACCTTCCGGACATGCCCCGCTGGTTCAACACCGCCGGTCCGTGCAATCCGGACCACCATTACATGCTGCCAGCCATGCGGAGGCTGCCCGAAGTGCGGCGGCTCGTCGAGCAGCAGGGCTACTTCGTCGTCCACGCGCCACGACAGGTGGGCAAGACCACGGCGCTCCTGTCGTTCGCCCGGGAGCTCACGTCGGAGGGCCGCTACGTGGCGGCCCTCGTCAGCATGGAGGCCGGGGCGGGTTTCCCACAGGACACCGGCGCGGCGGAGGCCGCCATCCTCTCCAGCTGGCGACTCGCCACGCGCGCCCAGCTTCCTCCCGCGTCCCAGCCTCCAGAGTTTCCCGAGGCACCGCCCGGCAACCGCGTCGCCACCGCGCTCGCGGCCTGGTCCGAGGCCACCGACAAGCCACTCGTCACGTTCCTGGATGAAGTCGATGCACTCCGTGATGGCGTGCTGGTCTCCGTACTCCGACAACTCCGGGACGGCCACCGCAACCGTCCCGGGCACTTCCCCTCCGCCATGGCACTCATCGGGCTGCGGGACGTGCGCGACTACAAGGTGTCCTCCGACGACGGAGACAGGTTGGCGACCTCCAGCCCGTTCAACATCAAGGTGCGCTCGCTCACCCTGCGCGACTTCACCGAGGATGAAGTCACGGAGCTCTACTCCCAGCACACCACGGACACGGGTCAGCGCTTCGAGCCCGAAGCCCTCGCGCTCGCCTTCGAACTCACGCAAGGCCAGCCGTGGCTCGTCAACGCCCTGGCCAAGGTCGCGGTCGAGGAGCTGGTGCCCGAGCTGTCCCAGCCCATCCGCCGCGAGGACATGGAGCGAGCCAAGGCCATCCTCATCTACCGCCAGGAGACCCACCTGGACAGCCTCGCGGCGCGGCTGCGCGAGCCTCGCATCCGAGCCATCCTCGAGCCGATGCTCGCGGGGCAGCTCCTGGGCGACGTCCCCGAGGATGACCGCCGCTTCGCCGTCGACCTGGGGCTGCTGCGCCGGAATGAGTCCGGCACGCTCGAGGTGGCCAATCCCATCTACCGCGAGATTCTCGTCCGCTCGCTGGCGTCAGGCACGCGCGACACGCTCCCCTCCATCCAGCCCTCCTGGTTGAAGCCCGATGGGCGACTGGACGTCGAACAGCTGCGAGACGCCTTCCTCGCATTCTGGCGCCAACATGGCGAGCCGTTGCTGGCCACCGCGCCCTACCACGAGGTCGCCCCACATCTGGTGCTCATGGCCTTCCTCCACCGGGTGGTGAATGGGGGCGGCACGATTGAGCGCGAGTACGCCATCGGTCGCGGGCGCATGGACCTGTGCGTGCGACATGGGCCGGACACCCTCGCCATTGAAATCAAGGTTTGGAGGGACCGCGAGTCCGACCCGCTGACAGAGGGCCTGGAGCAGCTCGACGGCTATCTCCAGGGCCTGGGACTGGATGACGGCTGGCTGATGCTCTTCGACCGCCGCTCGAACCAGCCCTCCATCGCCGAGCGCACCCGGGCCGAACAGGCCCGGACGCCCTCGGGTCGGCGCGTCACCGTCATCCGCGCCTGACACACCTCAACCCGCGTGGGCGTTGCCCTTGTCGTGCTCCTGGTGCCACGCGGCGAGCACTTCCTTCTCCCGCTCCGGCTTGATGCCCGACCGCAGCTTCGCCTGACGCTCGGGCGGCTCCGCGTTGAACCAGGCCACCGTGTCGCGAACCGTCTCCTCCAGCGGGCGGAAGGTGAGCCCCGCCGCCAGCGCCTTGTCGATGTTCACCCGCAACAGGCCCGCGTCCTCACCCGTGGGCGACACCCAGACCGGCATGTCACCGAAGGGCTCCACCTTGTGCTTCTCCAGGAAGGACGGATGCGCCCAGACGAAGCGCGCGTCGCTGTTCAGCGCCTTCTTGCTGCGCTCCAGGAAGTCGCGCATCACCAGGGGCTTCGAGGGCCCCGTCGCGGTGTAGGGCCCCGACAGCTTCTGCTCCACCCCCAGGATGATGAACGCGGCCAAATCCCTCGCGTCGATGAACTGGGTGGTGTCATGCCCCGTGCCGGGCGCGAGCACCTCGCCCCCTCGCGCCACTCGCACCGGCCAGTACGTGAAGCGGTCCGTCGGGTCATCCGGCCCGACGATGAGGCCGGGACGGACGTTGAACGTGCGGCCGGGCATCGCCTTCTCCGCGGCCTGCTCGCACAGCGCCTTCAGGGCGCCGTAGTGCGTGTCCACGTCCTCCGTCGTCACGTCCGCCACCGTGGCGACGGGCGCCGTCTCCGTGAGGCCGGGCTTCGACGCGTCCTTGTAGACGGAGATGGTGGACACGAAGGTGTAGTGCCCCACGTTGGGCGCGAGCAACTCCGCCGAGGCCTTCACGATGCGCGGCACGTAACCCGACGTGTCCACCACCGCGTCCCACTTGCGGCCCTCCAGCGCCTTGAGACCCTCCGCCTTCGTCGGGTCCCGGTCCCCCTGCAGCTTCTCCACGTTCGGGAAGAGGCCCGGATTCGTCTTGCCTCGGTTGAACAGCGTGACGGTGTGGCCTCGCGCCTGCGCGGACTCCACCAGCGCCGGACCCAGGAACTTCGTGCCGCCCAGGATGAGGATGCTCAAGGGCTTGCTCGCCTTCGCGCCCGAGGCCCCCTTCTCCTGGGAGTCCGACTCACCGGACGCGCCACCCGACGAGCCCGACGTCGCACACCCCAGGGCCCACAGCGAGCCCACCGTCACAGCGCCTTGAATCAGGTCTCTGCGAGACAGCTTCATGTCGTGTCGTCTCCTGCTGCGAGGTTCGTCTCAACCCCCGCTCCCCGCGACCATCCCGAGGAGCGACGAGGAAGCACTGCGAGGCACACTTCAGCGGGCGGCGGCATTATCGGCGGCGACGGGCGCGAGCGCACCCCCGGCCTCCCGGGACAGTCGCCGCTGCTCCCGCCCCAGGTACAGCGACACACCGAGCCACAGCCCCGCCAGGGGCACCGCCGCCAATGACAACCCCGTCATGCCCAGGCCCAGCGCCGTGAGCCCACCCTGCAACCACGCGCTCACCGTGTCGCTGCCCCGGTACACCACCGTGTCGATGAAGCTCTTGGACTTGTAGCGCGCCTCCCGGTCCACCGTGGTGAAGAGGATTTCGCGCGAGGGCCGCTCCAGCGCGTAGTGGCTGGCACCCCGCAGCGCCTTGAACGCCACGAGCACCCCGAGCACCGGCACCGCCGCCAGCCCCAGGAAGCCCAGCCCCGTGAGCACCGGCGCCACCGCCAGCGCCGCGCCCAATCCCAGTCTGGAGATGATGCGCCCGGTGACAAGCGTCTGGAGCGCCAGCGTCAACAGCTGCACGTAGAAGTCGATGTCGCCGAACAGCGCGGTGCGCGAGGCCGCGTCCTTGCCCACCTCCGCCACCAGCTTCACCTCCTGGAAGTACAGGAAGGTGGACGTGGCCGCGTAGAGCAACACCTGGAGCCCGAGCGCGAGCAGGAGGGGCGACGCCACCAGGAGCCTCAGCCCGGCCAGCACCCCGCCACCCACGGGCGCTTCCGCCGACAGGGGCTGATGCTGGACGTCCCGGGCCCAGCGGCTCAGCCAGCGCACGCACTGCGCGCTCACCTCCAGCAGCACCGCGGACACGAGGATGAGGTTCACCGGCCCCACCGGCTCCGCCAGTCGCCCCACCAGGAAGGGCCCCACCAGCATGCCCGTGGTGCCACCCGCGGCGATGAAGCCGAACAGCCGCTTGCCCTGCTCGCCGGCGAACACGTCCGCCATGAAGCTCCAGAAGATGGAGACCACGAACAGGTTGTAGACGCTCAGCCAGATGTAGAAGACCCGCGCCACCGGCTCCCTCGCCACGTCCAGCTTCAGCAGCACGAAGAAGGCCAGGAGGCTGACGAGGAAGAAGCGGTAGATGCGCGGCAGCACCACCCGCCGGGGCCAGCGCGCCACCAGCGCGGAGAAGGCCGGCACCGCCAGCAGCATAACGATGAACGTGGCGGTGAAGAGCCACGGCAGGCCCTTGACGCTGCCCGCCGTCCCCATCTCGTTGCGGATGGGACGGAGGATGGCGTAGCCGCACATCAGCGTGAAGAAATAGACGAAGGACCCGAGGACCGCGCGAACTTCCTCGTCACGTACATCCACGAATCGCTTGAGCATTGGCACGAAGTACCCGGCTGAACTCCAGCCCTTTCCGTGTATTCCCGAACCCCGCGCCCATCCAGGACGCCGCGCGGGGCCCGGCACCGACGGCGACTACTTCGCGGCGAGCACCTCGCGCAGGGCGGCCTCCACGCGGGGCAGGGCCTCCTGGATTTCCGCCACCGACGTCGCGCCCACGGACAGGCGGAACCAGCCGGTGTCCTCGCTCAGGCCGAACGCCTGGAAGGGCACCACCGCGAAGCTGGCCTTCTCCAGGAGCAGCTTGCGGATGTCGTCATTCGTCTTCAGCCCGCCCTTGCCCACCAGGTCGAACTGGACGGACAGGTAGATGGCGCCCTGGGGCGCGATGTGCCGCACCGGCAGCCCCGCGTCGCGCATGCGCGTCAGGCCCGTGTGCAGCGCCTCCAGGCGCGCGTCCACGCGCTGACGCATCTCCGTCAGGAAGGACTCGGTGGCGGGCACGTCGTCCAGGTAGCGGGCCACCGCGACCTGCTCCGCCTTGGGCGCCCACGCCCCGACGTGGCCGAGCACGTCGCGCATGCGAGCGATGATGGCCGGCGGGCCCACGCCCCAACCCACGCGCACGCCCGTGGCGGCGAACGCCTTGGAGATGCCGTCCACGAACACGGTGTACGGGGCGACTTCCGGCACCAGCTCCACCGGCGTCACGTGCTTCACCGCGCCGAAGCTCAGCACCCAGTAAATCTGGTCGTACATCAGGATGAGCGGCTTCCTGCCCTGCTTCTCGCGCTGGCGGTTCTCCGCGACGACGCGCTCGCAGATGGCGCCCAGCACGTCGGACGAAATCATGGTGCCCGTGGGGTTGAGCGGGCTGCACAGGCACAACAGGCGCGCGGTGCCCAGGTGCGGCGCGAGCTGCTCCAGCGTGGGCATGAAGCCGTGCGACGGGTCCGTCGTCACGACGACGCCCTTGGCGTTCATCATGTGGACGTAGTGGTTGTTGTTCCACGACGGCACCGGGTAGACCACGGTCTCCCCGTCATCGAGCACGGCGCGGTAGGTGCCGTAGATGATGGGCCGGGCGCCGCCCGCGATGACGATGCCCTCCAGCGGATACTTCAGGCCCAGGGCGCGCTCGTAGAAGCGCTGCACCGCCTGGCGTAGGTCCAGCACGCCGTCGGAGGGCGGATAGTTCGTCTCGCCCGCCTGGAGCGCGGTGGCGATGCCCTGGCGCAGGCCGTCGGGGATGGGGAACTCGCGCGGGCTGAAGTCGCCCACGGTGAGGTTGCACACCTTGCGGCCCTTGGCGACGAGCTCACGGACTTCCGCGGCGATGCGGAGAATCTCGCTGCCAACGAGGCCCCGCGCCATCGTGCCAATGGAGGCGTCGTCCCGCGAGGGACGTGGGAGGGAGGTGAGGTCGAGAGCCATGGGGAATCTGTCTCCGGTTCGTGCGCGTAAGGGGGGGACGCGGGCTGCGGCCGGGCGCGGACCATACCCGCCACCCGGGCCCTTGTGGGGCGCGTCTGAAACTTCTGGGGGGAGTGCCACAGCTACAATTTTCCCGGAAGCGAGATACGCGGGGCACCCGGGCCAGCGGGCCCTCCTCGGGCCGTCGGTCCTCACCCTGAATCCGGAGCTTGACGGCCGGCACGGGTCTCCGAGTCTTCCCGATATGCCTTGAAGCGACGTGGCGTTCATGGAGCCAGAAGTTCCGAGGAGCGGGCCGGACCCGCGCCTCGGTGTCTCATCGCGCACACCAAACCCCAGACATGAAGGGTCTCATCCGCGTCGAGCGGTGGTTGCTCGGCCCCGGCGGAGCCCTGCCCCGAGGTACGTGCATGAAGCCGTTCAAGCGTGGCCTGCTCGTCGCTGCGTCCGTGTTGCTTGGCTCCACCCAGGCGTCCGCGGCGGACCGCCCCTTCAATCCGAGCATCTTCGGCACGCGCGCCGTCGTGGCGTGTGACCCGGTGGAGAAGTCGTGCGGCATGGCCGTCATCTCCTTCCCGAGCGGCGTCAGCGGACTGGTGCCCTATGGTCGCTCGGACGTGGCGGTGGCCACCATGGCGCTGCCCTCGGTGGATGACGCGCAGGCGGTCATCGCGCGCATCGACTCGGGCACCGCGCCCCAGGAGGCCATCGACACGGTGCTGGCCTCGGACCCGTATGCCCCCATCCGCCAGCTCGCCGCGGTGAAGCTCCACCCGGATGGCAGCGTGACGGTGGGCCAGCGCTCGGGCTCGGAGAACAGCGAGCACACCTGCTCCATCAAGGGCGACACGTTCGTGGTGCAGGCCAACAACATGAGCACCCCCGACATGTGCCGGGCCATGGCGGACGGCTTTCGTCAGGCGCGGGGCAGCCTGCCGCAGCGACTGTATGCCTCGCTCAAGGCCGGGGCGCGCGTGGGTGGGGACCGCAATGGAGAGCGCTCGGGCGTCATCCGCGTCTGGAACTCCACCATCGAGACCGCGTTCTATACCCACGTGCTCGCGGAGGCGGTCGTCCACGGCAGCACCCGGGCCTTGCAGGAGCTGGGCGTGGAGATGAATCGCTACCAGGGCACGCTCGCGGATGTGTTTCCCGCGGACCGGGTGACGCTGGATGCGGACACGGCGCGCGACGTGAAGCGCGTGCTGCGCAAGCTCGGCTACTACCACGGCCGCATGGATGGGAGCTGGTCCGACGCCGCCGAGCAGGCGCTGTATGACTTCAACTGGAACAACCTCTTCTTCCTCAAGCCCACCGTGGTGGAGAACGGCACGCGGAAGATTGACGGCGTGCTGGTCCACTTCCTGCGCGACGCGGACCTGGGCGCCTTCGTGCGCGCGACGCCCTCGGCAGACTGAAGTCCCAGGCGTCCAAGGACCCTTCGCCCCGAGTGCGCGGGCGGAGGGTCTGTCGTCTTCTCGTCATCGAGTCCCTGGCGGGAGGCTGGCACCGCGCCTCCTGTCGTGAGAGAGGGAGTTCCTCACGGCCACTGTGGGCCGACAGGGGAGGAACGATGAAGCGTGCCGGACGATGGCTGTCGTCGCTGTGGCTCGCCGGGTGCCTCGTGGCCACCGGTTGCTCGAAGAAAGAGGAAGCGCCGCCCCATCCCGCGGCCGAGCTGCCTCCTCCCGATGAC
>NZ_JABUMQ010000383.1:0-9611 GCF_013336645.1 Myxococcus sp. CA039A
CGCCCAACCCGGGCCGACGACAGCGAGCGTGACGCCCGTGGCCGAGCCCACGCAGAGCGAGTTCGCCCCCACCACCATGCGCGTGCGCAAGCGCAACGGCACGGCCGAGCCGGTGGACCTGAACAAGATTGTCCGCGCGGTGGGCAAGAGCTGCATGGGGCTGTCGCGCGTGGACGTCATGCGCGTGGCCACGAAGACCATCTCCGGCCTCTACGACGGCGCGACGACGCGCGAGCTGGACAGCCTCTCCATCCAGACGGCCGCCGCCCTCATCGTCGAGGAGCCCGAGTACGCCCGCCTGTCCGCGCGCCTCCTGGCCACCTTCATCCAGAAGGAGGTCAGCAACCAGGACATCCACTCCTTCAGCCAGTCCGTCGCCGCCGGCCACAAGCACGGCCTCATCGCGGACCGGCTGCTGCAGTTCGTCCAGGCCAACGCGCGCAAGCTCAACGCGGCCATCGACCCGTCGCGCAACGACCTGTTCGAGTACTTCGGCCTGCGCACCGTCTATGACCGCTATCTGCTGAAGAACCCGCAGACGCGCGAAGTGCTGGAGACGCCGCAGGAGTTCTTCCTCCGCGTCGCGTGCGCCCTGAGCGGCGACAACGCGAAGGAAGCCATCGAGCTGTACCGGCTGTTCAGCTCCCTGGAGTACCTGCCCAGCTCCCCCACCCTCTTCAACTCGGGCACCCGCCACGAGCAGCTCTCCAGCTGCTTCCTGCTGGACTCGCCGACGGACGAGCTGGACGCCATCTACCGGAAGTATTCGGACATCGCGATGCTGTCCAAGTTCTCCGGCGGCATCGGCGTGGGCTACCACCGCGTGCGCGCGCGCGGCTCGCTCATCCGCTCCACCAACGGCCACTCCAACGGCATCGTCCCCTGGCTGAAGACGCTGGACGCGTCCGTCGCCGCGGTGAACCAGGGCGGCAAGCGCAAGGGCGCGTGCTGCGTGTATCTGGAGACGTGGCACGCGGACATCGAGGACTTCCTCGAGCTGCGCGAGAACACCGGTGACGATGCGCGCCGCACCCACAACCTGAACCTGGCCAACTGGGTGCCGGACCTGTTCATGAAGCGCGTGGAGTCGGAGGGCGACTGGAGCCTGTTCGACCCGAAGACGGTGCCGCACCTGACCGACTTGTTCGGCGACGCGTTCGAGAAGGCCTACGTCGAGGCGGAAGGCGCCGGCCTGGCCATGCGCAAGGTGAAGGCGCGTGACCTCTACGCCAAGATGATGAAGACGCTGGCGCAGACGGGCAACGGCTGGATGACCTTCAAGGACATCAGCAACCGCAAGAGCAACCAGACGGGTCTGCCCGGCAACGTCATCCACCTGTCCAACCTGTGCACCGAAATCCTGGAGGTGACCAGCCAGGGTGAGACGGCGGTGTGCAACCTGGGCTCGCTGAACCTGGGCCGCATGGTGGCGGACGGGAAGTTCGACTTCGACCGCCTGCGCGCCAACGCCCAGCTCGCGATGAAGCAGCTGGACCGGGTCATCGACCTCAACTTCTACCCCATCCCCACGGCGGCGGACTCCAACCGCCGCTGGCGTCCGGTGGGCCTGGGCCTGATGGGCCTGCAGGATGTCTTCTTCCAGCTCCGGCTGCCGTTCGACGCGCCCGAGGCCCGCGCGCTGTCGCGGAAGATTTCGGAGGAGATCTACTTCGCCGCGCTGACCACGTCGTGCGAGATGGCCGAGCAGTTCGGCGCGCATCCTTCCTTCCCGGAGACGCGGGCGGCGAAGGGCGAGCTCCAGTTCGAAAGCTGGGGCGTGACGCCGGAGGACACGGCGCGTTGGGATGCGCTGCGCGCTCGCATCGTGAAGCATGGCCTGCGCAACTCGCTGATGATTGCGATTGCCCCCACCGCGACGATTGCGTCCATCGCCGGCTGCTACGAGTGCATCGAGCCGCAGGTGTCCAACCTGTTCAAGCGCGAGACGCTGTCGGGTGACTTCCTCCAGGTGAACCGCTACCTGGTGAGAGACCTCCAGGCGATTGGCATCTGGAACGAGGGCGTGCGCAATCGCATCAAGATGGCGGAAGGCAGCATCCAGGACCTGACCGAGCTGCCGGAGAACCTGCGCGCCATCTACCGGACCGCGTGGGAGCTGCCCATGCGCTCGCTCATCGACATGGCGGCCGACCGCGGCGCCTTCATCGACCAGAGCCAGTCGCTCAACCTCTTCGTGGAGACGCCGAACATCGGCAAGCTCTCCTCCATGTACTTCTACGCATGGCAGAAGGGGCTCAAGACGACGTATTACATGCGCTCACGTCCGGCCACGCGCATCGCCAAGGCGACGGTGGGCAACAGCACCGCGACGGCCCCCGCGCAGTCCGCTCCCGCCCCCGTCGCGTCCGCCTCCGCGGTGACTGACGCCGAGGCCGTGGCGTGCTCGCTGGAAAACCCGGAAGCGTGCGAGGCCTGTCAGTAAGAAACTCCTGTTTCACTGATTTTTTCGTCCTGGCGAGCACGCGTGAAAACGCGTGCTCGCTTTGTTTTTTCAGGGCTGTTGAGACGTGAGCGAACGCGAAAAGGAATCGCCGCGCGAGCCGCTTTGACGTCTTCGCGAGCATGGTATGGATCGCGCCCATGCTGCTGGAACCCGGACTGAACCTGACGCTGCGCCCGATGGCATACCCGGTCTTCTTCGAGATGTATCGGAACGCCATCAAGAACACCTGGACCGTCGAAGAGGTCGACTTCTCCACGGACCTCGTGGACCTCCGCTCGAAGATGACGGATGCGGAAAGACACCTCATCCACCGCCTGGTGGCCTTCTTCGCGACGGGCGACAGCATCGTCGGCAACAACCTGGTGCTGAACCTCTACAAGCACATCAACGCCCCCGAGGCGCGGATGTACCTGTCGCGGCAGCTCTACGAGGAGGCGCTGCACGTCCAGTTCTACCTGACGCTGCTGGACACGTACGTGCCGGACCAGGCCGAGCGCGCCAAGGCGTTCGCCGCCATCGACAACATCCCCTCCATCCAGCGCAAGGCGCGCTTCTGCATGAAGTGGATGGACAGCGTCAACGGGCTGAACGAGCTGAAGACGAAGGAGGACCGTCGCGCCTTCCTGCTCAACCTCATCTGCTTCGCGGGCTGCATCGAGGGCCTCTTCTTCTTCGCGGCCTTCGCCTACGTCTACTTCCTGCGCAGCAAGGGCCTGCTCAACGGGCTCGCCGCCGGGACGAACTGGGTGTTCCGCGACGAGAGCGCGCACATGGCCTTCGCCTACGAGTGCATCCAGGTGGCTCGAAAGGAAGAGCCGGACCTCTTCGACGCGAAGATGGAGCGCGACGTGGAGGCGATGCTGCGCGAGGCGGTGGAGTGCGAGACGCAGTTCGCCCAGGACCTTCTGAGCGGCGGTGTCGCGGGCCTGTCGGTGCAGGAGATGCGCGGCTACCTGGAGTACACAGCGGACCAGCGGCTCCAGATGCTGGGGTTGACGCCGGTGTTCCGCACGAAGAACCCGCTGTCCTTCATGGACCTGCAGGACGTGCAGGAGCTCACCAACTTCTTCGAGCGTCGCGTGTCCGCCTACCAAGTCGCCGTGGGCGTGGGCGCCGCCAACGACGTGGTGCTCGACGCCACGTTCTGATGCTCCCGGGCGGGCCCCTTCCCGGGCCCGCCTCCCGTGTCACGCGGACAAATCGTACCGGTAGACGTGGCGGCGACTTCCCTCTCGCCCCACGCCCTGGAAGCCGAGCTGTTCGAACGTCTCCACGAAACCCATGAAACGGTAGCTCGGTGAGTCGGGGTCCACGGGGTATGCCTCCAGGACCTTGCCGCCCCGCTTGCGAGCATGGGTGATGGCGGCCTTGATGAGTCGCCGCGACACTCCCTGCCCTCGCGCTTCACGGGTGACGAAGAAACACGCCAGGGACCACACGCTGCCCGGCGCTTCATCCGGAGCCTCCAGCCCCCCGAGCCCCTTCCGGTACGTCTCCCGAGGCGCGATGGAGCACCAGGCCACGGGCTCGTCCCCGAGATAGCCCAGGAGCCCCACCGGAGTCCCCTGCTTCACCCGCCGATGCATCGCCGCCTTGCGGTGTGCGTTGTCCGCGAGCCGGGCTTCCGCGCCCTCCGCCCGCCACACCATGCACCAGCAGTACTTGGGCCCGCCCTGGCTCTCGAACAGCCGCGCGAAGTCGCGCCAGCGCTCCGCATCCACCTCGTGCGTGGTGAACCGTCCCGAGGGCGCCACGGACGAGCGAGGCTTCGCCGTCGAACGCCGAGTCACACTCCGCTCTGAAGCAGCACTCCCGCGTGAAGTCCTGCGAGTGGGCATGCGTCTCTCCTCCTTCTCAAGCTAGGGCCTTCCCCCAAGGGCGGCACCTCCCGCGCGCATCCCTGGCCTGCCTCCTCGCCTGCCCCTCCTCCACTCCCCAAACCAGACACCACCCCACTCCGGGCTCGTCACCTCCGACGGACGAACCCCGTGCACTCATGTCTGGGAAAAGACCGGCCTCGTCGAGAGTCCTGGCCCCACTCAATCCCAGCACGCGCCGCTACCGTGTCGGTTTCAGCCACGCGGCACAGGAAGCAGACAATGGCAGACAGCACGGGACGATTGATGGTCGATGCGGGGAGCGCCCTTCGGTTCCACGCGAAGGTGTCCCGGTGGCCCGCCTTCGTCGCGGCGGTGACTCCACCGTCGCGCCGGGCCTTTCGGACGTGGGCAAGGCCGACCTGAGCCACGTGGACGGCTCTGGCGCGGCCCATCTGCTCGCGGCCTTCGCCAACCCCACCGGGACGGGCAACGGGCACCATCAAATCTCGTGGTTCAACCTGGGGCCCGGCTCCAAGTCCATCACCCTGGACGTGCCTCGCGGGACGGAGGACGTCACCAGACCGTGCCCTTGAGCGGGGCCCGGTGAAGGCCGACGGTTCCGCGTGATAAACAGGGGGCACACCCATGGAACGTGCTGCCCTGCTCTTCTGGCTCTGGATGCTCGCCTTCGCCGTCACCGCCCTCTGGGCGTTGAGTCAGGCGGCCGTGGCCAGCTCGTTCGGCGTCAGACCCACCCTCGTGAAGCTGGGCTACGGCCCCAACCTCGTCACGCTGTCTCTGGGCGGCATCCAGTGGGCCTTGCACCCACTCATCCCCCTGGGCAGCTCGGTGCGCTTCAACGGGCCTCCGGAAGACGCACCCACGGAAGCCCCCGCCGACAACCGCCTCCACCAGCTCCCGCTGGTCCTGCACGCGGCCACCATCATCCTGCCCTGGGCGCTGCTCGTCGTCGTCGCCATGGCATGCCTCGGCGCCGGCGAGGGACTGAGCCAGTTCCTCACCGGCTTCACCGTCCCATTCCAGTACTCACGGCTGCCGGACCGCATCGAGCGCTTCGTCGCCCTGCTGCGCCACGGCGAGCTGTTGCAGGCCTGGGGGCTGGCGAGCGCCAAGGTGGCCGCCATCAACCTGCTGCCCATGCCCATCCTCGCGGGTGGCTCGCTGCTGGCGCTCCCCTGGCGTAAGCAGCGCGAGCGGCTCCCGGTGTGGGCGGCGGGCCTGAATCTCGTGACGCTGCTCATCCTCCTGCCCTGGGCCGGCTACGCCCTGTACCTTTTCGGCGCGGCCATCTTCCGCTGAAGGCGGGGACATCGCGACGGCTAGGAGCGCTCCTGGAGCGCCAGCCGCGCGCCCAGCGCGACGAAGACGCCTCCCGTCACCCGCTGCTGCCACGCCGCGAAGCGCGGGTTGCGCCGCAGCCAGCCGCCGAACGCGCCCGCCACGCCCGCGAGGAACGCGAGCCACAGAGTCCCCGTCACGTCGAACAAGAGCCCGAGCAGGACGAACTGCAGGCCCGGGGAGCCTCGCGACGGGTCCACGAACTGCGGCAGGAAGGCCAGGAAGAACAAGGCCACCTTCGGGTTCAGCACGTTGGTGACGACACCGTCGCGGAAGATTCGCCACAGGCTCGCGGGCTGGAGTTCCCGCACCGCCTCGGGCCCCTGCTTGCTGCGCAGCATCCGCACGCCCATCCACACGAGGTAGAGCGCGCCCACCCACTTCACCACCAGGAAGGCCATGGCGGAGGTCGCCAGCAGCGCCGACAGTCCCAGGGCCGCAGCCGCGATGTGGAACAGGCACCCGACGCAGATGCCCAGCGCGGAGACGAAGCCCGCGGCGCGGCCCTGTCCCATGCTCCGGGCCAGCACATACATCGTGTCCGGCCCTGGCGTGAGGTTGAGGACCAGTCCCGCGAGGATGAAGGCCACCAGGCGCGTCGGCTCGAAGAGCATGTCGAAGGGCTTTCGCTCCGTCATCCCGGAGCAGGGAACGGGAAGGCACGGCCCCCTCCCATCCCTCGTATACGCCCGGAAGCACCGCCAGGAAAGCCACGGGCAGGGGCCCCGCGCGCGACGGGCCCTGCTCGGAGGAGCAAGGCCCGTCCACGCAATGCGGCCTTCTTCGCCCCTACACCGGCGAGCGCGTGTGGCTGCGGTCCTGGGCGACGCGCTCCGCACGCTCGGCATCCAGCGAGCGTTCGGCCGTGCGCGCGGTGATGGCCCCCGCCGGGCTGAACACGGAGCGGTACACGGCGGCGGCCAGGCCCGCGCCCAGCATCGGCGCGATGATGAACATCCACAGCTGGGTGAGCGCCTGCCCGCCCGCGAACACCGCCGGCCCCAGGCTGCGCGCGGGATTCACGGACGTGTTCGTCACGGGGATGCCCACCAGGTGGATGAGCGTCAGCACCAGACCAATGGCGATGCCGGCGAAGCCCACCGGCGCCTTCGCGTCCGTCGCCCCCAGCACCGTCAGCACGAGCAGGAAGGTGAGCGCCACCTCCGCCAGGAACGCCGCCCCCGCGCCATAGCCCTCGGGCGAGGCGAGGCCGTATCCGTTCGAGCCCAGCCCCGCCACCGAGGCCTGGTAGCCCCCGGGGACACCCTTCGCGATGAGCAGCACCACGCCCGCCGCCAGCACGGCCCCCAGACACTGCGCCACGATGTAGCCGAGGATGTGCTTGTTCTCGAACTTGCCCGCCAATGACAACCCCACCGTCACCGCGGGATTCACGTGGCAGCCGGAGATGGGGCCAATCGCATACACCATGGCCAGCAGCGACAGGCCGAAGGCGAAGGACACGCCCAGGAAACCGATGCGGTCCCCCGCCAGCACGGCCGCACCCACGCCGCCGAGCACCAGGACGAACGTCCCGATGAACTCCGCCAGGTACCTCCTCATCGAATCATTGCCCCCGGCCGCTGTAGCAGCCGGGATTCTCTTGTCTGTCGCTGAACGCATGCGCACCCTCTCCGGCCGCACGCACCAGGACACGAGCACTCGCGTCCGGCGCCTCGCGGCGCAAACAGTCCCACCCGGGACGCTGCGCACGCTCTTCCTTTCGACAACAGTCCACTGCCCTCCACGCCAGGAGAGCGGCATCCACGCGAGGCGCTCGACGCTCCGCCACCCCTGACGCGGGACTTCAAGCCGGCGGGAAGGCGACCCACTCCCCGCGCGGCTGGAGGAAACCGGAGGGCTACTTGCCCTTCATCACGCCAATGAATGGCACGTTCCGGTACTTCTCCGCGTAGTCCAGGCCGTAGCCGACGACGAAGAGGTCTTCGATGACGAAGCCCTTGTAGTCGATGTCGATCTTCGTCCGCGCGCGCGCCGGCTTCTCCAGGAGCGAGCAGAGCTTCAGCGACGCCGGGTGCCGGGCCCGCAGGTTCTCCAGCAGGAAGCTCATGGTGAGCCCCGTGTCGATGATGTCCTCGATGATGAGCAGGTGCTTGCCCGCCATCGGCTTGCTGACGTCGGTGGTGATGCGCACCTCGCCCGTCGTCTCCGTGCCACCCTGGTAGCTGGACACGCCCAGGAACTCCAACGTCAGCGGCAGGTCCACCGCCCGCGCCAGGTCCATGGCGAAGAACGTGGAGCCCTTCAACACGCAGACGAGCGTCAGCTCCTTGCCCGCGTAGTCCCGGGTGATTTGCGCGCCCAGCTCCCGCACGCGCGCCTGCAGCTTGTCCTCCGAAATATGGACGCCAACTTCCTGCTCGTAGAACGCCAAGGCTTCCTCCGCGCTACACGTAGGCGTTGTTCATGATCTCCCCGAAGCCGCCGCCACCGGGGACGATGTACTGCCGGTCATCCAGGCCTCGCTCCTTCTCCCAGAGCGCCCCCGGCGCCGTGCCGAAGACCTCCGGAGGAGACAGACCCCGATCCAACCGGAGCGCGTAGATGATCACGTCCGGATGGTCCGTCGTCATCTTCCGCAAGTATTCCGGCGTGACGATGAGGTTGAGGGTGATGATGCGCCGGGGGGTGCCGGGCACCTTCTCCTTGTAGAGCTGGATGGCCGTGGAGAGGCTGCCGCCCGTGGCCCCCATGGGGTCCGGGAAGAGGACGAGCGCGTCGTCCACGTCCCCACCAATCTTCGCGCCGCCAATCTGCGAGCCCACCACCGTCTCGGCCGCGTCGATCATCCGGCTCATGATGATGTGGTCCTGGCGCACCACCGACGGGTCCACCGTGGCGTTGAGCAGGTCATACGTCACCTGGGACGGCAGCGTGCCCGCCCGCGCGATGTTCACCGTCACCACCCGGACGTGCGGGTCGATGACCTCGCCCTGGTAGAGCCCCTGCGGGGTGGAGTCGATCATCCGTGTCGGCAGGCTGACCATCTTCCGCGGGAACTCCGCGTTCACCACCGTCTTCACCAGGTCGCTGTAGAGCGTCTCCACCAGCCGGTTGATCTGGGGTTGGATGACGCCCTTGGCGCACAAGGTGGCCAGTTGGGAGAGCAGGAACGGATTGCCCACCAGGTGGACGTTGGGTCCATAGTGGTGGGTCATCTCGTTCAGCCGGAAGGGCACGTTCGCGTACAGGGTGTCACGCATTCGGTCGGTTCCTCTCGTGCCCTGATGCCCGCGGGCGAAGCGGGGTCAGTCGAACAGTTCGAGCGTCTGCGGCGGCGTGCCCTCGGTGGGCTCCGGAACATGACACTTGCGGCACCGCGGCTCGTACGCGCCCGCCGCGCCCACCACCACGCGCTCTCCACTGGAGACGAGGCGCTGGGAGCGATTGGCCGGATTGCCGCAAACCACGCAGATGGCCAGCTCCTTCGTCACGTACTCCGCCACCGCCATCAACTGCGGCATCGGCTCGAAGGGACGGCCCTGGTAGTCCTGGTCCAGTCCCGCGCAGATGACGCGCAGCCCCTTGTTGGCCAGCGCCTCCACCACCGCGACGACCTCCGCGCCGAAGAACTGCACCTCGTCGATGCCCACCACCTGCGTGTCGGGCTCCAACCGGTAAAAAATCTCTTCAGCCCGCTCCAACGGCGTGGACGTCACCTTCAGCTTCGAGTGACTCACCACCTGCGTTTCGTCGTACCGGTTGTCGATGCGAGGTTTGAACACCTGCACCTTCTGCTTGCCGTACACGGCGCGCTGGACGCGGCGGATCAACTCCTCCGTCTTACCGGAGAACATCGAACCGCAAATGACCTCTATCCACCCGATATCTTTGGGGAATTGGTGCAAGGGACGCTCGCCTGGCCTGGGGGCGGAGGGGCGCGGATACTCTGTCACCCCCCCGCGGGAGTCAACCGCCAACCGCGTCCTCGTGACAGCCCCCTCGGG
>NZ_JABUMQ010000384.1:0-9605 GCF_013336645.1 Myxococcus sp. CA039A
CAGCTCCGGGGCGGGGCGCTGGGCCGGCTTGTCCTCCTGGGGGACGGGCTGACCCCGGGCGGAGCCCGTGCTCGACAGGAGCAGGACGACCAGCCAGGCGGAGAGCGCGCGCGAAAACCTCACCCGCACAAACTACCGCAAGGCCGGGGGTGTCGTCGCGTCAACTGGCGGACACCTCGGTGACGCGGTCGGCGCGAGCCCGGCGCCGCAGCAGCACCAGGGCCACCGGCGCGGCGGCCAGCAGGGCCTGGGGAAGCAGGGACACGAGGTCCGGGTAGATGCCCAGCAGGTCCAGGGTGAAGAAGCGCACGGGAACCAGCGGCAGCGCCCCCACTTCCTGGAGCGAGTGCAGGCCCTTGCCCAGCAGCATCACCGCCGTGACGACGAGGACCCCCGTGGACACGTTGAACAACGTCTTCATGGGCAGCCGGAAGCCCAGCCGGTTGATGAAGAGGACGAGGATGCCAAGCGCCACCACTCCCACCAGCGAGCCCCAGGCCACGCCCTCGGGCGAGTCCAGCGCCAGGCCCTGGAGGAAGATGGCCGTCTCGAAGCTCTCGCGCAGCACGGCGGTGAAGGCGATGAGGAACAGGCCCACCATGCTGCCGCGGCCGAGCGCGCCCTGCATCTTCTGGCGCAGCTCGCCCATGAACTGGCTCATGTTGGAGCGTGCGTTGAGCCACATCGCGGCGTACACCAGCATGCCCACCGCCACGAGCGCGGCCACGCCCTCCAGCCACTCGCGCTGCGCGCCGGCCAGCAGGTGTCGGCCGAGCAGGTAGGCCCCAGCGCCCACCACCAGCGCGGACATCCAGCCGGCATGCACCACGCGCACGTGCTCGGTGGCCTTCATCTTCTTCAGGGCCGCCAGCAGCGCCGCGACGATGATGGTGGCCTCGAAGCCCTCGCGCAGCAGGATGAACACGGTGAGCCACAGCGTGGACACCAGGTCCGCCGCGGTGCCGCTGCCCCGGCGCGCCTGGTCCAGGAGCGACACCAGCTCACGGCCCTCGTCCTGGAGGCGCGGACTGCCGTTCTCCGCCGCGAGCCGCGCGTTCAGGAACCCCTGCTCCAGCTTGAGCACCAGCGCCGAGTCCCGTGAGCTGAGCTTGGGCTCCACCGGCTCCAGGCCATTGAGGTACGCATCCAACAAGGCCGCCTTCGCCCCGGCCGCGTTGCCCGCCGCGCCCTGCCGCAGCGCCTCCTGCACGCCGTCGCGAGCAATCATCAGCGAGCGCTCCTCGTCCACTTGCGGCAGCTCGCGGCGCAGGCACGCGAGGTGCTCCGCGCCGAACGACTTCACCAGCTCGTCATCCGTGGTGTTCGCCAGCCGCTCCAGCGACGCTCGCGGCGGAGCGCCCTCGCACGGCGGCTGGCGCAGGGTGAAGACGAAGAAGGCCAGCGACCAGCGCTCGTCCTCGCTCAGCGTGGGATAGGCCGGCATCGCGGTGCCCGGCACGCCGAAGCTGGTGGTGTTGAAGGCCTTGTAGGGCGTGAGGCCGCCCATCAATTCCGCGTCGCGGAAGTTGGCGGGCTGGGGCTCCATGGTGGCGGCGATGGGCAGGTTGGCGCTGCCGTCCGCGCCGTGACAGGCCGCGCAGTTCGTCTGGAAGAGCTTCTCGCCGAGCTTCAGGTCCGGCGGGTGACGCGGGCTGCGAGCAAGGCCCCCGGCGAGCACCAGGTCCTCCACCAGCGCGCCGCAGTCCCGGCTCACGCCCTCCGCGTCGCGCGACTGGTCCACGCGCGCCTGGATGGCCTTCACACGTGGGATGAAGACCGCCGCCGCCGCGCCCAGGCCCTGGGCCGCGTCCACCGCCTCGGCCGCGAAGCTCTTCTGCTCCGCCAGTTCGAACGCAGACTGGGACTCGATGGCGGCCGGATAGTCCGCCTCCAGGTACTGGAGGATGCCCACCAATCGGTGCCACGTCCGCTCATCCGCGCCGGCCTCGCCCGCCACGGCCGAAAGAGGCACCGCGAGCACGAGGCACAAGGCGACGGAGACCACACGATTCATGGTCCTCGTCTACCAGCGGGGGATGAGGGTTTCAATTTTGCGAATCAATATCAAAACGGGCGTTTCAAGCGCGCGAAGGGGCGGTGGTGCCGGCAGTGAAGTTGCCAGGGCCTGTCCACTGCTCGACTTCCAGGGAATGGATGCGCAGGCGAGCGAGGCGCCAGTCACCGCCCCGCAGGCAGCCGATGGCGAGGGAGCCGATGGAGAGCGCGCCGATGGCGACGGCTCCGACGGCGAGTGCGCCGAGCGCGGTGGCACCCAGGGCGCTGGCTCCGACGGCGAGTGCGCGGAAGGCTCGGGCTCGCAGGGGTCTGCGGATTCGCTGGGCGTCGAGCTGCCGGGAGAGGCGAGCAAGCGTGGCGGTGTTGGCGAGCGCGAGTCCGGTGGCACCGGCCAGCGACGCCGTGCGCAGGGTGCGGCCCATGAGGTGCTGCGGCAGCGGGAAGGTGAGGGTGGTCCACATGCCGTTGGAGGTGGACACGGCCTCGCGTGGGAGCCACCCGACGGCGCCCGGTGCGCTGCCTGGCGGACGAGCGACGGAAGGAGGGATGTGCCCCTCAGCGCTCGTAGGTGAGGAACGCGTACGGAGGCTCTGACTCCGGGTGCTGCTCTTCCTCGACGAGTCGCCAGCCGGACAGGTCGACCTCCGGGAACAAGATGTCGCCCGGGTAATCGCGAGCGATGCGCGTGAGGTAGAGGCGCTGCACGCGGTCCATCGTCTGGGCGTAGAGGTCCGCGCCGCCCGCGATGAAGACCTCGTCATCGCCTCGGGCCCGCGCCTGTTGGAGCGCCTGCTCCACGGAGTGGGCCACCGTCACACCATCGGGCGCGAAGTCCTGCTGGCGCGTGACGACGATGAAGGCGCGGCCCGGCAGCGGACGGCCAATGGAGTCATACGTCTTGCGGCCCATGATGAGCGTGTGGCCCATGGTGAGTCGCTTGAAGCGCGCGAGGTCCGCGGGCAGTCGCCACGGCAGCTGGTTGTGGGCGCCGATGACGCGGTTGGATGCCAGGGCGACGATGGCCGACAGTTTCATACGGCGACCGGGGCCTTGATGGCGGGGTGCGGCTCGTAGCCTTCGAGCTGGAGGTCCTCGTACTTGAAGGCGAACAGGTCCTTCACGTCCGGGTTGAGGCGCAGGCGGGGCAGCGGCCGAGGCTCGCGCGCGAGCTGCTCACGGGCCTGCTCGACGTGGTTGAGGTACAGGTGCGCGTCGCCCATCGTGTGGATGAACTCGTGCGCCTCCAGGCCCGTCACCTGCGCCACCATCATCGTCAGCAGCGCGTACGAGGCGATGTTGAAGGGCAGCCCCAGGAAGATGTCCGCGCTGCGCTGGTAGAGCTGGCAGGACAGGCGCCCGTTGGCCACATAGAACTGGAAGAGGACGTGGCACGGCGGCAGCTTCATGTCCGGCAGGTCCGCCACGTTCCACGCGCTGACGAGGTGCCGGCGCGAGTCGGGGTTCTTCTTCAGCCCGTCGACCAGGGCCTTCATCTGGTCGATGTGCGCGCCGTCCGGCGCGTTCCAGGAGCGCCACTGGTGGCCATAGACGGGCCCCAGCTCGCCGTGTGCGTTGGCCCACTCGTCCCAGATGGTGACGCCGTTGGCCTGGAGCGTGCGCACGTTGGTGTCGCCCGCGAGCATCCACAGCAGCTCGTGGAAGATGGACTTCACGTGCAGCTTCTTCGTGGTGACCAGCGGGAAGCCGCGCGTCAGGTCGAACCGCAGTTGTGGGCCGAAGACACTGAGCGTGCCCGTGCCGGTGCGGTCGCCCTTCTTCGTTCCGTGCTTGAGGACGTGGTCGAGCAGGTTCAGATAGGGCTGCATGGGGCCATGCCGTCTAGGCGCCGCTGCCTCGCGGATCAAGCCCCGTGTCGCGCGAACTGCCAGCTACCCCGCAGAATGTCGCATGTCTCCGCGCATGCACCGACGCGCCTTCTCATTGGACGTGTGCCGCGCACCACCGGTACAAGCCGGAAACATGAAGATTTATACCAAGACGGGTGACGCGGGAGAGACCGGCCTGTTCGGGGGCGGTCGCGTCGCGAAGGATGACGCCCGCGTGGACGCGTACGGCGAGGTGGATGAACTCAACGCGACGCTCGGGCTCGCGAGGGGCTTCACGCTGCCGCAGGAGCTGGACGCGATGCTGCACCGGCTCCAGGACCAGCTCTTCACCGTGGGCGCGGTGATGGCGACGCCGGCGGGCACGAAGGCGTCCGCGCACATCCCGGCGCTCAAGGCGGACTGGGCGGAGGACATGGAGCACGCCATCGACCGCTTCGAGAGCGAGCTGCCGAAGATGACCCACTTCATCCTGCCCGGAGGCACGCAGGGGGCCGCCGCGCTGCACCTGGCGCGCACCGTGTGCCGTCGCGCCGAGCGCCGCGCCGTCCCGCTGCTGCGCGACGGGACGATTCCGAAGGACGTGGTGGTTTTCCTCAACAGGCTCTCCGACCTGCTCTTCGTCATGGCGCGCGTGGCCAACCACCGCGCCAATGTGCAGGACGTGAAGTGGATTCCGGAGAAGCCCTCCGCGTCGTAGCGCTCCCAGGTTCGCCGTCGTGCTGCCCACCGCCCATCTTCGCGACCTCGCCCGGTCCGTTGGCTTCGACCTCGTGGGCTTCGCTCGCGCGGAGCCCATTCCTCCCACCTTCCTCATGGAGTGGCTGGAGGCGGGCTTCGCGGCGGACATGGACTGGATGGGCGAGCGAGCCGCCGAGCGACTGGACGTGGACAGGCTGCTTCCGGGCGCCAGGACGGTCATCTCCTTCATCAACAACTACTGGCGTGATGACGAGGAGTCGGTGGGCTCACCCATCGCCCGGTATGCGCGGGGACGCGACTACCACTCCACGCTGCGCGACAGGATGAAGGCCTTCCGCAAGGCCGTCACCGTGATGTTCCCCGGCCTGGGGACGTACGGGAGCGTGGACAGCGGCCCGCTGATGGAGAAGGTGTGGGCGGCGCGCGCGGGGCTCGGCTACGTGGGGAAGAATGGCTGCTTCATCACCGAGCCGTATGGCTCGTGGGTGCTGCTGGCCACGCTCATCCTCGATGCAGAGGTCGACGACTATGGGACGGGCCCCGCGGCGGACCGGTGTGGCGCGTGTCGCCGCTGTCTCATGTCCTGTCCCACGGGCGCGCTGGTGGGCAACGGCCGTGTGGACGCGCGGGCGTGCCTGTCCTACCAGACCATCGAGAACCGCGAGCAGCAGGTGCCGGAGGCCTTCCGGCTCAAGTTCGACAACCTCATCTTCGGGTGCGACATCTGCCAGCAGGTGTGTCCGCTCAACCGGCGGCCGGTGTTCGCCGAGCACCCGCGCTTCGCGCCGCGCGCGGTGGCGGAGCTGGGGACGCTGGAGCTGGCGGGGCTGACACCGACACAGTACGAGCAACTCATCCCCGGTACAGCGCTGGCACGTGCACGGTACGATGTGCTTCGCCGCAACGCTGTGTACGCGCTGGGCGTGGCCAGGCAGGCGGACTCGCGATACCTGCTCGAAAAGCTCTGCGGCGATTCGAGCGAATTGGTACGTACCGCGGCGCAATGGGCGCTCTGCAAGCTCGACCCCTGAACTCCTCCGAGTCTTCGCTTCGCGGGGTGTACGCCGCGTTGCTCATCCAGGTCGTCATCAGCGCGGGGACGTACCTGGCCGCGAAGCGGGCCATGACGGAGCTGCCGCCGCTCACCGTGGTGTTGTGGCGCTTCTGTCTGAGCGGGTTGGTGTTCGTCGCGCTGCTCCTGGTGCTGCCCGGGCCCAAGCTGCCGCCGCGCGATGCCTGGCGCCGCATCTTCATCCTGGGGCTCCTGGCGGGCCCGGTGAACCAGGTGTTCTTCTTCACCGGTCTGTCGCGCTCCACCGCCGCGCATGGCGCGCTCCTCTATGCGCTCACGCCGCTGGGCGTTTATCTCTTGAGCCTGGTGCGAGGACAGGAGCGGGCCTCCACGCGGACGCTGCTGGGCATCGCCACCGCCTTCGCGGGCGTCGTGGTGCTGCTGCTGGGACGAGGGCTGGCGGATGCACGCGGCTCGCTGCTGGGGGACGTGCTCATCCTCGGCGCGGTGCTGGCCTGGGTGGCCTACACGACGGAGGGGAAGCCCTTCGTCGCCGTCCACGGTCCGCTGCGCGCGACGGCGTGGTGCATGACGATGGCCACGGTGTTGATGCTGCCCTTCGCTCCGTTCGTGGCGAAGCCCGAGGCGTTGATGGCCGCGAGCCTGGCGGCCAAGGGCTGCATCGTCTACCTGGGGCTGCTCACGTCGGTGGTGGCGTACGTGCTCTGGTACTACGCGCTGTCGAAGGTGTCGGCGTCGAAGGTGGCCATCTTCTCCAACCTCCAGCCCGCGGCGACGGCGCTCGCGGCCTGGGCGCTGCTGGACGAGGCCCTGCACTGGGAAATCGTGGTGGGTGGGTTGCTCGTCCTGGCGGGCGTGCGGCTCACCCAGACGGTGGTGGCCCGTGCTCCGCCGACGGCGCCCCTGCCTCCCGTGGCGGGGCGCCCGGCGACCTGAGTGGCTACTGAGGGTCCCAGCCCGCGTTCACCGTCACCCGGTCCAGTGCGCGCACCGTGACGTAGGGGACGAAGCCCGC
The DNA here is from genome assembly GCF_013336645.1 of Myxococcus sp. CA039A. Classification (NCBI taxonomy): domain Bacteria; kingdom Pseudomonadati; phylum Myxococcota; class Myxococcia; order Myxococcales; family Myxococcaceae; genus Myxococcus; species Myxococcus sp. CA039A. Next base: position 6,611 of record NZ_JABUMQ010000384.1, read on the forward strand.
GGCACGCGAGCGCGTGTACGCGTCCGCGACGTGGGCGGACTGGGTGGCGTAGTCGGTGGACAGCACCAGCTTGCCCGCGGCGCGAACCCGGGCGGCGTTGGCGCGGTTCTCCGCGCACCAGGACGCATCACAGGCAACGTCGTCGGACCAGTACATGTCCTCCATGCCCAGGCCGTCGATGACGGGCAGGTACGCCGTGTCGTCGATGAGCTCCGGGGAGTTCTGTGGCACCACCTTGAAGGCCGGGTTGCGCGCCTTCGCGTACTGGCTGATGCGGGCGATGAGGGCCACCATCTTCCGCGCGAGGTCGGCGCGGTTGGTCCCCGCGGAGTTGGCGGGAATCTCCTCGTACGTCACCACCATGTCCAGGTAGCAACCGGTGAAGCCCGCGGCGAGCGCGCGGTCGATACGACCCTGGACGATGGGCCACCAGCGCTCGTCCCAGTACTTCACGTACTGCTCATCGGGCCAGCCATCCACGGGGCCGAGCTTCAGGTCCGCGGGCACCTGACTCCACTCGGGACGGTACTCCTCGATGGCGCCAATCTCGAAGTAGGCGAGCACCTGCTTGCCGCCGGACTTGAGCGCGGAAATCTCGGCGGCGGTGAAGTAGCCGCTCGAGCCATCCCGCACCAGTTCGACAATGGCGAGGTCGAACTTCGAGGCCGCGATGGCGTCAAGCTTGCCCTGGGGATAGTTCGTGAGCTGGTACGTGAAGCTGCTGACGCCCTCCCAGGGAACGGGAGTGCCCGCGTCGGTGGACGTGCCCGCGTCCGTCGGGGTGCCCGCGTCCGTCGGGGTGCCCGCGTCCGTGGGGACTCCCGCATCAGTGGGCGTGCCCGCGTCCGTCGGAGTCCCGGCGTCCGACGCCGCCACCTGCACTCGCACCACGAGCAGGTCCAGCAGCGACGCATCCGCCGAGGACTCCGTGCGGTAGCGCAGCTTCACGGGGCCGCCGGAGAGGAACCTCGCGGGGGAGGGGAGGGCCAGTGACGTGGCGGACCACTTCCACGACAGCGCGAAGGCGTTGTCACCCACGATGACCCAGGTGCTCGTCGTGTAGTCCCACGCCTCGAACAGCCAGCGCATCTCCGACTTCAGGGGGCCCCGGAAGTTCACGCCCACCTCGGCCGCGACGACGGTGTCGGCGCTCACGCCCGCAGGCAGCGGGTAGGTGCACGTGGCGGAGCTGTTGGCGGCGAACTCGACGTACTCCGCCCAGCGGTCCTGCGTGCCCGACAGCGTCTGGGTGTGCAGGCCCTGCACGCCCTGGCCCGAGCCGATGGAGCCGCGCGCGAGCTGGAGGGTGGAGCAGGTGAGGGTCTGCGCATTGGGGAGAATCGCGCCGCGCTCGTCATCGAGCGTGTCACGCGTGTTGCTTCCTCCACAGGCGGTCAGCAGGACAAGACAGGGCCACATCAACCAATTCACGACGACTCGCATGCAACGTCTCCTAGGGGTGTGGGAACGCGGCGGGCATTAACGTCGTGCGCGTGGCACCAGCAAGGCGAAGTGGATGCGAGCACGCTCGATACGCAAGGCCCGCGCTCCCTCGCTGGAACATTCGTTTCCGCCTGGACGGCTCGCATCCGTGGGAGGGGTGGTGCATGGACGGAGCGGTGCTCCGTGGTGCGGTGGCGCACGGCTTCGGTCTGCGTACACTCGCGTGATGCTTCGTGCGGGTGAGGACCTGTTCCAGGTGGAGGAGCGACTGTGGATGCTGACGGCGCCCACGGGCCAGGGCATCTACGACTTCGGCTTCGACAGGTTCTTCCCCTGCCGTCGCCCGTATCAACTTCCCGAATCGCTGGAGGTGGTGGCGCGCGTGGGCGTGTGGAACGACTACGCCGAGCGCCACCGCGAGCTGGCGTCGGAGGGTGTGCGACTGGTGCATTCGCCGGACCAGCACCTGTTGGCCACGGAGCTGCCGCACTGGTACCCGAGGCTCACGGACCTCACGCCGCGCAGCGTCTGGTACGACGAGCGGCCAGATGCGAAGACGGTGGAGGACGCGCTCGGCTGGCCCGTCTTCGTGAAGGGTGAGCGACAGACGAGCCGCCACCGCAAGTCACTCTCCATCATCGAGGGGCCCGAGCAGTTCGAACTCGCGATGGCGGCCTATGCGAAGGACCCCATCCTCCACTGGCAGCGCGTGGTGTGTCGCGAGCTGCGCCCGTTGCGCCGGGTGGAAGAGGGCGCGCCGGACCGCATCCCCAGCTCGTTCGAGTTCCGCACCTTCTGGTGGCGCGGTGAGCTGGTGGGGTGGGGGCCCTACTGGTGGCAGGGCTCGCCGTACACGATGAACGAGCTTGAGCAGCGCGAGGCGCTCGCCCTCGGGCGCGAGGTGGCGCGCCGGGTGGACGTCCCGTTCCTGGTGGTGGACGTGGCGCAGGAGGTCTCCGGCCGCTGGATTGTCATCGAGTGCAACGACGGCCAGGAGAGCGGTTACGCGGGCGTCTCACCCTTCGCGCTGTGGCGGAACATCCTGGAGCTGGAACGCGCGCGCTGACCGGGGCGGAGTTCAGTCGCGTTGGGGTCCCTCGAGCCGGAGCGCGCGCTGACCGGGGCGGAACTCAGTCCCCGTTGGGGTCCCACTCGGAGATATCGGTCTTGGGCTCCGGCGGAATCGCGGGGCGCAGCGGATTGGACGGCGGGGGCGCGGGCTTCTTCGTGGCGGCGACGGGCGCGGGCGCCGGCTCGTCGTCGAGCAGCGGGTCCTTCTTCTCGTCGTCGCTGGCGGCGATGGTGGGCGCGGGCTTCGCGGGCGCGGGCTTCACGGGCTCCATCCGGGGCGTCGGCTTCGCGGAGGCCGTGGGCGCGGGCGGCGCGTCCAGCGGCTCCAAGTCACTGAAGTCGGGCTCGGCCTCGGGCGCGGGCTTCGCGGGCGCGGGCTTCGGCTCGGAGTCCGCGGCGCGGTAGACACCCTGCCGCGACACCGGGGGCACGGGCGTGGTGTCGACCGGCGCCGCCCGTTGTACTTCCTCCGGGGGGGGAC
>NZ_JABUMQ010000385.1:0-9546 GCF_013336645.1 Myxococcus sp. CA039A
GCGGGGGAGGTGGGCCTGGGCGTGCTCACGCTGGGCCGCGCTTTCGAACACCTGGATGTCTCCGAGGACCGCCCGGAGTAGGCCCGGGCGTTTGTTCCTGGACGCGCGCTGACAGGGTGCTTGCGGCGTCCGGAAGCGGGGCGCAGGGTGGCGCGGACCGAAGGGACGGGAGCGCGACATGAAGCTGGGTTTCGTGGGACTGGGCAACATGGGGCTGCCCATGGCGAAGAGTCTGCTCTCCGCGGGGCACGAGGTGGCGGTGTGGAACCGCACTCCGGCGCGCGGCGAGCCCCTGGTGAAGCAGGGCGCCCGCGTGGTGGCGTCGCCGGCGGAGGCCGCCAGGGGCGCGGAGGTCGTCTTCAGCATGCTCGCGGACGACAGCGCGGCGGAAGCCGTGGCGCTGGGCCCACAGGGCATCGTCACGGGGCTTTCGAAGGGCGCCGTGCATGTCTCGTCGAGCACCATCTCCGTGGCGCTCTCCCAGCGCCTCACGGACGCGCACGCGAGCGCGGACCAGGGCTACGTGGCCGCGCCGGTGTTCGGCCGTCCCGAGGCCGCGGAGTCGAAGCAGCTCTGGGTGGTGGCAGCGGGCACGAAGGCGGACGTGGAGCGCTGCCGGCCGCTCCTGGAGGCGCTGGGGCGGGGGCTCACGGTGCTGGGGGAGCAGGCCTCCATGGCCAACGTGGTGAAGCTCTCCGGCAACTTCCTCATCGCGTCGATGCTGGAGTCGCTCGCGGAGGCGTTCGCCTTCACGCGCAAGTCAGGCATCGAGCCGAAGCAGTTCCTGGAGCTGTTCCAGGCCGTCTTCGCGCGCTCGCCCATCTTCGAGCGGTATGCGCAGGCCATCGCCGAGGAGAAGTACTCGCCGGCGGGCTTCGCCATGCGGCTGGGGCTCAAGGACGTGGGGCTGGTGCTGGAGGCGGCGCGCACGGCGGAGGTGCCCATGCCCCTGGCCAGTCTCGTGAGGGACCAGTACCTCGGTGGCGTGGCCCAGGGGCACGGAGACCTCGACTGGTCCGCGCTGGGGGCGCTCGTGGCGGAGCGCGCCGGGTTGCCGAAGGCCCGTTGATGCATCGGCGCTGACCACGACTCCAGGCGAGCGCAGTGCCGCGCGCCTGGAGCGGGAATGACGAGGGCCTCCAGGAATCAACCCTGGAGGCCCGGTGCGGCGGCCTACTGTCGCGCGTTGATTTCGGCGACGGGGATGGGGTAGCGCTCGTGCGGCCCGTAGCTGGCGTCCAGGTTGCGGGGCAGATCGTTCAGCCGGTTGTAGCGACGCATGTCGATCCACCGGTGCCCGCCCTCGAACAGGAGCGAGTAGCGCTTCTGCACCAGCAGCTCGTCCAGGGCGTTCGCGGCGGTGATGTCCGCGCGAGGCGAGAGCCGGCCGGAGCGGGTGCGGATGTAGTTGAGGTCATCCGCCGCCGGGCCAATCTGGCCCAGGCCGATGTTGGCCTCCGCGCGAAGGAGGATGAGCTCCTCGTTACGGATGATGGGCACCGGCGACTCCGCCGACGGGTACAGCGTGAAGCCCCGGTCCGCCGTCAGCCGGCCACCCGCGGCGCTCGCCGGCTCGTCCAGCTTGGCCGTCTTGCGAGTGACCCGGTCATCCAGCGCGTCGTTCGCCTGGCGCGGCGCATCGGTCTCGATGGAGGGGTGGGCGACGATGGTGAGGCTCAGGAGGTTGTTGTCCACGTCGCCCGAGGCCGCCCGGAACACGTGGTAGACGCCCACGTTGAGCGAAGCGAGCGCCGCCGCCTTCGCGCCGTCTTCAGCGGGCGCGGTGGCGTCGATGAACGACTGGCTCAGCGCCGTCAGCGCATCCTCGTTGCGGCCCATGTACACGGACACGCGCGCCTTGATGGCGCGGTTGAACTTCCGGAACTTCTCCGGCGTGTCGAAGCCCGCGAAGCCGGTGGTCAGCCGGAACGAGAACGAGCCACCCGCGTTGTCCAGGTGAGTGGCCGCCTCGTCGAGCAGCGTCGCGATGCGGGTGAACACCTCGTCCTTGCCGACGATGGGCGCCAGCTGGCCCAGCGGCAGGTCCACGTCGATGGGCGCGCCGTTGGTGTCGTGGGTGTTGATGACCACCAGGAAGTCGAGCGCCTGGATGGTCTTCGTGAAGCCCCGGATGCCCTCCTTCTGCTCGTCCGAGAAGGCCGCGACCTTGTCCAGCGCCGCCAGCACCGTGTTGGCGTTGCGGATGTTGGAGTACGGGGCCGCCCAGAAGTTGCCGCCGAAGGCGCCAGCGCCCGGGTCCAGCGTCGGCCCGAGAATCTCCTCCACAGTGCGAGGATCCGCGGGGTCGAAGACGTACGCCTCGCGGCCGATGGTACCCAACTGCGCGACGTAGCCGTTCTGAATCGCCACGCCCGCGCGGTGTCCGAGCAGCAGGCCTGTGGACGCGCTGTTGACGGCGGAGCTGGTGGGGTTGTTCTTGAACTCGTCCAGGCTGGGGTTGTTCAGGTCACCGATGTCCAGGCTGCCGCAGCCGCCCAGGCCCAGTACGGCGCAGAGCGCCAACACGGTCTTCTTCGTCTGGTAGATATTCATGGCCTTAGAACCCGACGTCGAGCGACGTCCAGAAGCTGCGGCTGGGGGGGAAGGGGGCGACGTCGATGTTGCGAGCGATGGCCTGGTTGCCGAAGTTGCTCACCTCGGGGTCCAGACCCGAGTAGCTGGTGAACATCAGCAAGTTGCGGCCGCTCAGGCTAAGTCGCGCGTTCTGCAGCTTCGGAATCGCGGACACCCAGCCCTTGGGCAGGTTGTAGCTGAGCGTCACTTCGCGCAGCTTCACGAAGGACGCATCCTCCACGTAGATGCCCGCGTTGTTGCGGCGGTCCTGCAGGCGCTGACGACCCGCCGTCTCGTAGTCCACGGACGTGCCGGCGCCGTCATACAGGAAGCGCGTCAGGTTGATGACGTCGCTGCCCTGCTGCCAGTGCCACAGGAAGGACAGGGTGAGGTCCGAGTAGCGCAGGGTGTTGGCCCAGCCGAGCGTGAAGGTCGGCTCGGTGTCGCCAATCTTCTTCACGATGGGGACGTTGTTCTCGTCGCGGCCGACGTTGCCGACAATCTGCGTGGCGGACGAGCCCTCCTCAATGAAGAACGCGCCCAGGGAGTTGCCGAAGCCACCCGCCTGGAACGGCCCCGCCGGCAGGCTCGTCACCTTGCTGCGGTTGAGGGCGAACGTCGCGGAGCTCGTCCACTCGAGCGCCCCGCGCACCGGCGTCACCTGGAGCATGGCCTCGATGCCGCGGTTGCGCAGCGAGCCGCCGTTGACGAACTGGGTGGTGAAGCCCGTGGAGCTCGGCAGGGCGCGCTGCAGCAGCATGTCGCTGATGGCGCGCTGGTACACCGACAGCTCCACCATGACGTCGCCGCCGAACATCAGCGCGTCGACACCGGCCTCGATTTCGCGCTGGCGCTCCGGACGGATGTTCGGGTCACCGGCGACGCCCGTGCCGACGAGGCCCGGGGTACCCTGCACGTTGCCCAGCGCGCTCATGCCGCTGAACTTCATGCCGTACAGCGGCTGGTTGCCCGTCTCGCCGTAGGCCGCGCGGACCTTGAGCTCGTTGATGACCGGGACCGCCAGGGGGATGCGGTAGGCGGACGCCATCTTCGGGTAGAAGAACAGCTTGTTCGGATTGCCGTTGGCGCTGCTCTGCTCACCACGGATGGCGCCGACCAGGGTGAGCCGGTCGTCCAACGTGACGATTTCCTCCTGGACGTAGTAGCCGCGGTCCCGGATGTGCGTCGAGGTGTCGCGCACGCCAATCACGGTGCCGTTGTCCACGCCGGGCTGACCGGCGTTGAGGTTCTCGGAGACGACGTACGTGGAGTCGATGCGGCGCTCCTCGAACTGCACACCGCCGGACGTCGTGGCGGTGAGGAACTTCGAGGCGGGCTTGTACGAGTGCACCAGGTTGAGGCCACCGTTCAGGTTGCGCACCTGGCTGGTGCCGAACAGCGACGTGCCCGGGAAGGTGTCGTCCGCCGGCTCGAAGTTGAGCTCTGGCGGGAACAGCAGCCGGTTCTCCTGCTGGAAGCGGTCCACACCCGCGTTGGCGAGCACGCGCAGGTGGTTCTCGTCGTTCTTCCACAGGTGGATGGTGGCATCACCGGACCCGATGAAGCGCCACACGTCCTCGTCGTTCTTCACCAGCGCGGACGTCTGCAGCGGGTTGGCGCCGTTTCTCAGGAACGGGTTGACGGGGTACACGCCTTGCGCGTTCGGTTCCATGTCGAGGAACTCGGGCACGTTCGGCAGCACCATGTAGTTGGTGATGGTCTGGTTGTCGTTGTTGGTGAGGCCGCGCCGGCCCAACGTGTGGATGAGGTTGGTGGCGACGTTGATGTCCACCGCATCGCCCAGCGACTGACCCAGGTTCAGGCGGAACGACTGCTTGTCGTAGCCCGTGTTGGCGATGATGCCCTCGTCGCTGCGGAGCATCGCGGAGGCGAAGTACTTCGTACTGCCCGACGCGCCGCTCACGCTGGCGAGCGTCTCCGTGGACAGGTCCCTGCGGCCCGCGAGCTTGGCCTCGTGGTCGTACGTCTTGCCCGTGTAGTACTGGGCCGCGTTCGGGCCGAACTGCTCGACGGCCTCTTCGACGGTCTCGAAGCGGCGGCTGCCGAGCTTGTTGGCCAGCGTGTACATGCCCACGCGCTGGGTGATTTCGAACTTCGGCTCACCGGCGCGACCGCGCTTGGTGTTGATGATGATGACGCCGTTGGCGGCCTTGGAGCCGTAGATGGCGGCCGCGGACGCGCCCTTGAGGACCTCGATGCTCTCGATGTCGTTGGGGTTGATGTCCGCGATGCGGTTGACCTGGTTGTCCTGCGTGGGGTTCGGGTTGGAGCCGCCCACGGAGTCGGTCACCACGTAGACGCCGGAGGCGATGGCCACGTCGCTGACGAGCACGCCGTCGATGACGTAGAGCGGCGCCGTGGAGCCGTTGATGGTGGACACGCCGCGCAGGCGCATCTGGATGCCGCCGCCCGGGGCGCCGGAGTTCTGCTGGATGTTGGCGCCGGCCACCTTGCCCTGGAGGGCCTGGTCGATGGTCTGCGCGGGGGCGCGGTTCATCTCCTCGGCGCTGACGGAGGCGACCGAGTTGGCCAGGTGCTTACGGGCGAGCTCGGAGGCTCGACCCACGACGACCATCTCCTCGGAGAAGATGTTGTCGAGCGCCACCGTCACGTCGCTCTGCGCGGCGCCGACGCGCACTTCCCTCTCGCCGTAGTCCTGGCTGGAGAAGAGCAGCGTCACCGAGCCCGCCGGGACGTTGGGCAGCGAGAAGGTGCCGTCCAGCTCCGTCTCCACACCCTGCGTGGTGCCCTTGATGATGACGCGAACCAGGGGCAGGCCCTCGTTCGTCAGACGGTCCGCGACGCGCCCCTTCACGGTGCGACCCAGAGCGGGCGCGGCGGCCGGCGCGGGAGCCGTTGGAGCGGTGCTGGCCGGAGCCGTGGGCGCCGGTACCGCGGGGGCCTGAGCAGCGGGCGCCTGCGGTTCCGGAGCAGGCGGGCTCGCTTCCTGCGCCATTGTTTCCAACGAGAAGAGTGCGATCACGCACCCCGGAATCAACGCTCTCTTAAGCGTCATTCGGATCTTTCCTCGCAACGAACGGTAGGTACGGCCCCCCCAGCAGGTGCCGTGGGCGCGAATCGTCACCGTCTGAACTGAACCAGTCAATGGCGAGCCTTGTTTTTCAAGAATGTTGGCCAAATCCATCCAAACGGAAATATTCCGATCTCGTACCGAGTCGGCGGTGACGCGGGGCGCGATCCGCCTCACGACAGGGGGAGAGCACGTCCCTACCTGGCTGGAGACATCGTGGATCTCCCCGAGGCCAACCCGTCGGGATGGGTGGTGCCTGGCCCGCGGAAGAGCCCGCACGTCGGCCCGTGGCGGCTCGCGTTGGCGCGAGGGGTCGGGCCCCCAGCGCGCGCGGCGAGCGCGTCGCGTGCAGGCGCGGAGCGGGCGGACGGGGGCTTGGACGGGGACAGAAGTGGCCCCGGTCGCGGGTTTACTCAGGTCAGCCGGAGAAATCCGGCCTCGTCGGCCTGAGGGGAGGGCTCCGTCCCCGCCGAGTGTCGGCGAGCACGAGGGCCCGGCGAGACTTGTTGCCCCCAGGGCCGGCCCTCCCATAAGAGGCGCAGCGGATATGGCGATGAACGAGCGTTACGAGCCGCAGTCGATTGAAGGCAAGTGGCAGGCCCGCTGGGACGAGGCCGGCATCTTCCGGGCAGGCAAGCGCCCGGGCGCACCGAAGAAATACGTGCTCGAGATGCTGCCGTACCCCAGTGGCAAGATGCACATGGGCCATGTGCGCAACTACCTCATCGGGGATGTGTACGCGCGCTACTTCCTGATGCGCGGCTTCGACGTGCTTCATCCCATGGGCTGGGACGCCTTCGGTCTGCCGGCGGAGAACGCGGCCATCAAGGACGGCGTGCACCCGGCCATCCGCACCGCGGAGAACATCGTCTCGTTCAAGCACGAGATGAAGAGCCTCGGCTACAGCTACGACTGGGAGCGCGAGGTCAACACCAGCCAGCCCGAGTACTACCGCTGGAACCAGTGGTTCTTCATCAAGATGCTGGAGCGCGGGCTCGTCTATCGCCGCTTCAGCAAGGTGAACTGGTGTACCGGCTGCCACACCGTCATCGCCAACGAGCAGGTGAAGGACGGCGTGTGCGAGCGCTGCTCGTCGCCCGTGGTGGACCGGGAGATGCCCGAGTGGGCGTTCCGAATCACCCGCTTCTCGCAGGACCTGTTGGACGCGCTGGACACGCTCAAGGAGTGGCCGGACCGCATCACCTCGATGCAGCGCAACTGGATTGGCCGCTCGGATGGCGCGGAGGCGGACTTCCGCATCCAGGGCCATGACGCCTCCTTGCGCGTCTTCACCACGCGCATCGACACCATTTACGGCTGCACCTACGTGGTGCTCGCGCCGGACCACAAGCTGGTGGCGCAGGTGACGACGCCCGAGCGCCGCGCGGACGTGGACGCCTTCGTCAAGCGCATGGCGGCCCAGTCCAAGACGGAGCGGACGGGAGAGGACACGGAGAAGGAGGGCATCTTCACGGGCGCCCATGCCGTCAATCCCTTCACGGGCCAGCAGGTGCCCATCTGGATCGCCAACTTCGTGTTGAGCGACTACGGCACGGGCGCGGTGATGAGCGTGCCCGCGCACGACGAGCGCGACTTCGCCTTCGCGCGCAAGTACGCGTTGCCGGTGAAGGTCGTCATCCAGCCGGCCACGGGCGACAAGCTCCCGGCGGGCGACGCGCTGGAGGCCGCCTTTACCGACTACGGCGTGCTGGTGGACTCGGGTGAATACACCGGGATGACGTCCGAGGCGGCGCGCACGGCGATGGCCGCGAAGCTGGAGAAGGACGGCCAGGGCCGCGCCACGGTGACGTACCGCCAGAAGGACTGGGGTTTCAGCCGCCAGCGCTACTGGGGCACGCCCATCCCCATCGTCTACTGCGAGAAGTGCGACCCGGAGCGCCACGGCATCCCCGTGCCCGTGGAGCAGCTCCCGGTGAAGCTGCCGGAAATCGACGTTCAGGAGGTGCTCACCGGCAAGGGCGAGCCCCCGCTGGCGAAGGTCGCCTCGTGGGTGAACACCACGTGCCCGAAGTGCGGTGGCCCCGCCCGGCGCGAGGCGGAGACGATGGACACCTTCGTCGACTCCTGCTGGTACTTCGCGCGCTACCTGTCGCCGCACTACGACGCCGCGCCGTTCGACCCGAAGCAGGCCCAGCGCTTCCTGCCCGTGGACATCTACGTGGGCGGGCCCGAGCACGCGGTCATGCACCTGCTCTACTTCCGGTTCTGGACCCGGGTGATGAAGCTGCTGGACTTGAGCCCGGTGGACGAGCCCGTCAAGCGTCTGATTACGCAGGGCATCGTCAACGGTCCGGATGGCCGGAAGATGTCCAAGCGCTGGGGCAATGTCGTCGCCCCGGCCTCCATCATCCAAGAGTACGGCGCGGACACCGCGCGCGCATACGTCATGTTCGCTGGCCCGCCGGAGCGCGACTTCGACTGGTCAGACGATCAGGTGGAGGGCGTGTTCCGCTTCCTCAAGCGAGTCTGGGTGCTGGCCTCCACCCACCACGCCTCCGTGGCGGGTGCCACGCATGACGGCCCCTTCGAGGGCAAGGCGCTGGAGATCCGCCGCGCGGCGCACAAGTGCCTGAAGCGGGTGGGGGAGGCCATCGAGCGGCTGTCCTTCAACACGGCCATCGCCGGCATCATGGAGGGGCTCAACGCGCTGTCCGCGACGGGGACGCCGGAGACGCCCGCGGAGAAGGCTGCCATGGCGGAGGCGGTGCGCCTGCTCGCGGTGGTGCTCACGCCCTTCGCGCCGCACATCGCGGACGAAATCGCGGAGGCCTACGGGAGCAAGGAACTCACCGTCGCGCAGCCGTGGCCCGACTTCGACCCGGCGCTGGTGGTGGACGACGTCATCCCCTACGCCGTGCAGGTGAACGGCAAGCTGCGCGCGGAGATTCGCGTGGCGGCGGACGCGGGAGAGGCGGACGTGCGCGCGGCGGCCGAGGCGGATGAGCGGGTGCAGTCCGCCATCACCGGCAAGACGCTGCGCAAGTTCGTCTTCGTGCCCAAGCGGCTGGTGAACTTCGTCGTCGGCTGAGCGGGGACCCTGGGTGCCCGCCGAGGTCCTCGTCATGTGCACCGCGTGCGGCCAGCCCCAACCGGCGGGCGGCGCGCGGTGCATCTCCTGCGGCGCCCCGCTCCCGGAGGCGCCCATGCCAACACCGCTCGGGCCCTTCCTTTCGGCGGACCTGGGGGGAGGGCGCTCCCTCGTCGGAGAGGGCGGGCGCCTCACCTACCGCGCGGCCGACGCCGTCCCCCCGCTCATCGTGGAGCTCATCCAGCTCCGGGCGTTGACGCTGGAGTCGCGTCCCTTCTTCGAGGCCCTGGTGCTGTGCGGCTTCGCGGTGGTGGGGTTCGTGGCCGTGGGGCTCCCGCTGAAGCTCGTGATGTTCGGCCTGGCGGCGCTGGGTGGCCTGCTGGCGGCGGTGTGTCGGGTGCACGCGCTGGTGCTGGAGACGTCCACCGGAGGGCGGCTGCGCTGGCCCCTGGGGCTGGCGCGGCGGGGCTCTGAGCGGGATGCGCGACTGCTGGGCGCCTGGAGCACGCTGGCGGGCGCGGTGAAGGCCCGAGGCGTCGTGGTGAGGGATGCGAGCGGGGCCGTGCTCACCGCGCCCTCATCGGAGCCGCCCGACGGCCCTCGCGCTTGACGGAGTGCTTCGGGCGGGTAGGGTGCCGGCCATGTCGCTTCCCTTCAGGAGTGCCTCACGGCGTCTCCACCTGGCCGTGTTGCTGACGGGTTGCTCGGCGTTGTTTTCAGGGTGTGGCTATCGCCTGACGCCGCGCGGCTCGGGCCTGCCCGCGGGCGTCAACACCGTGTGCGCGCCCATCTTCGGCAACGACACGTCGGAGCCCGCGCTGGAGACGCTCTTCACGCGCTACTTCCGTCAGGAGCTGACGCGGGTGGGGCG
>NZ_JABUMQ010000386.1:0-9487 GCF_013336645.1 Myxococcus sp. CA039A
CGGGGACATTCGCGCCGAAGGCCACCGTCGACCCCGACGGCGCGGGTCTGTCGAGCTCCGGGCCCAATGAGCCCAGTGGATCCTCGCGCGACTCTTGCGCGCGACCCGGTGGGCGCGCGGGTTTCTCGGTGCGCGCGGCGGGCTTCTCGGCGCGCGCTCCCGTGGCTCCGGCAGGTGCCGGATTCTCGGCGCGTACGGAGGGTTTCTCGGTGCGCGCTCCCGTGGCTCCGGCAGGTGCCGGATTCTCGGCGTGGTCGCCCTCGGCCCGGGCAGCTGCGGGCTTCTCGGTACGTACGGCGGGCTTCTCGGCGCGCGCTCCCGTGGCCCCAGCAGGTGCGGGCTTCTCGGCGCGTGCGCCATCGGCCCGAGAAGACGCAGGCCTCTCGGCGCGGGAACTGGACGCGACGGGCTGCTCGGCGCGTGCGCCGGACCCGACGGGCTGCTCGGTGCGTTCGCCGGACGAGGCAGGCTTCTCGGCGCGTCCGCCAGACGCGGCGTTCTTCTCGATGCGTTCACCGGACGCGACAGGCTGCTCGCCGCGTGCACCAGACGCGGCGGGCTTCTCGGCGCGAACACCCTCGGCCCGGGCAGGTGCTGCCCTCTCACCCCGGGCGCTCGCTGCATCACTTTGCGCGGCAGCTGCACTCACAGGCGCCGCCAACCTCGCGCCTTGCTCAGCGACAGCCCCCGACGCGGAGGAAGTGCCAGAAGGCGGCGGCGACTTCTCCGGGCGCGCTCCTCCTGCACTGCCCTGCGCAGTGGCTCCGCCTGTGAGCACAGGCCCCTTCTCACCGCGCGCGACCGAAGCGCCTTGCCCTCCAGATGGCGATCCGCCCCGCTCCTCGCGAGCGTCGGACGCGCCACCTCGAGCAGAAACGGCCCCTTGAGGAATCGTCGCCTTCTCCTGCCGCTGAGCCGCGCCCGGTCCCTTGTCCCCGCGCGCCGCCGATACACTCGCAGCCACGGAGGCTTGTGAGGCGCCGCCCTTCTCACCACGCGGCGCCGGCGAACGCTCCGAGCCTTCCACCGCGGCCCCACCAGGAGAAACACTGGGGTCGGAGGTCGACGTAATTTCTTCGGACAAGTCATCGCGCCCGGCCGCGACGAGAGACGTCGTCGCCACGGGCAACGGAACGAGCGGTGACTTGGGTCCGCTCGGCTCACGGCGAGGTGTCGCGCTGCGAGGAGGCTCGGGGGGAGCCACCTCCCGCTCCTCACGCGCGAGCCTCAGCCCTTCCGCGCGCCTTGCATAGACCTGCGCGCGCTCGGGATTCCGGAGCGATTCACGCCACATCCGCGCCAGCCTGTCCCAGGTCTGCTCGCGTTCGAGTTCGTCCTCCGTCGCGGTGGCCGCATTCTCGAGCGCCCAGGCCGCCTCACCCTTGTTGTCGCGCGCCAGCAGGCGCTCCACGAGCAGCAGCCACGCTTCCTTGTGCCCTGGCTCGAAGCGCACCGCCTGACGCAGCTCGTTCAGCGCGGCCTCGCTGTCTCCCGACGACTCCAGCGTGGCCACCAACTCCAGGCGGGACTGCCGCGCGACGGGCCCTCGCGACTCTCGCGCAATCTGGGCGCGAAGAAGCTGCCCGAGCGCCGCCATGTCCCCCAACTCTCGCGCGAGCCACAGGAGCCGCTCACGGGCCTGCTCACTGTCGGGAATCTCGATGAGCACCTCGCCCCAGGCCCACTGAGCCAGGCGCGAATCATCGAGCTGTTCCTCCGCCGTACGCGCGAGCACCCGGAGCGCCTCCGCGCGGTCAGCCGCCCGACGCGGCGTGGCGGCGAGCACCGAGCGAAGGCGTGTCGCGATGACTGAGCGCTCCGCGTCCTCGACACACAGCAGCAGGCCCGCGAGCGCGGGAATCAGCCCCGGCACAAGCGCCTCCGAGGCCTCGAAATCCGCGCGGGCCTTCTGCGGCTCCCCCATGTGGAGCCAGCGCTCTCCTCGGGTCAGCAGGGCCGTGGCGCGTGCGCGGCCTGTCTTCGCATGCTGAATCGCCTCATCGAGCGCACGCCGAACCAGCGAGGCGTCATCACGCGAGGCCAGCAACCGGACCTGCTCACGCAGCGCGGCCCGGTCACCGGTCAGTTCGACGATCTCCCGGTACATGCGCGCCGCGCCAGCGGGGTCCTGGAGCTCGGTCTCCATCACCTCCGCGAGCCGCGTCAGCGCCTCCGCCCGCGCCACGGGGTCCTTCGCGCGGTCCGCGCGCTTGAGGTACAGCTGGGCCAGTTCACGCCAGGCCCGACGCGCGACGAACTGCGCCTCCAGCTTCTGCGAACGCGCCAGTTCCTCCGCGTCCTCGCCAGGAGTGGACTCCACGGGCCCAGGTCGCCCCGTTCGGGACGGCGGCACGGTGGCGGGGCTGCCCATGTTCCGGGGCACGGGCTCCGCGCGGACCGGTGCCGACATACCGGGCGGTGCGCCGCCCAGTGCGGCGAAGAGGTCGGCGAGAGGAACCTCCATCGTCTCCGAACGCGGAGCCTCTTCAGCTCTCGTGATGGATGGCGCTGGCTGCGTCCTGGAGCGAGCGGGCTCCGTGCCCACCGGGTGCAGCACGGGGGGCGGGCTCGCGAAGGCAGGCTTCCCCTTCGAGGAGCGGCCTGGGCTTCCAGCAGCGGAGCGCGCCGGTGGTGGCGCTTCCTGCGGGGGAACATCCCAGGGGAAAGACAGGTCTTCGACCCTGACGGCCGGCATCTCCACCTGGGTCTTCGCGCGGAGGTCGGCTTCGGTCGGGGACTCGTCCGCCAGGGCCTGAGTGGACCCAGGGGCCGCATCCGCCGGAGGAGCAGCCTCATCGCTCGACGCGGCACGAGACGACGAAGCCATCTCGTCAGTCAGGTTCGTGCTTGCCGGGGACGGACTTGAGGAAGCCCCCGTGTCAGCGCGGCCCGCGATGGACTCGGCATCGAGAGGCAGAGCCAACGCATCGGTCCGACTCACGCTCGGCTCGGCTCCGATGGGCGAAGCCGTCGGAACGGTCAACTCCAAGCTCGACGCGACCTGTGTCGAGGCGTGTCCCAGGCGAGGATGGGCAGCGCTTGATGCAGTACGGGCTGGCGAAGCGACTGAGTCCGTCGGCTTCGCACCCGCCACGACCTGATGCTCGGATTGCCCTACCCCGGCGCGTGCCTTCGTTCCGACGGCCGCACTACTCGATGAGGTTGAGGAAGCCACCTCGGACAGAGAGGCTTCCACTTCACTCAGCCCGGCACTCGATGCGGCTCCGGTCGGCAAGGCGTCCGCGCCACTCTGACTGGTTGAAGCCGCCTTGTTGGGCGGAGCCCCCAAATCGCGAGTTCCAGTTGAAGCCGACTCGCTCGGAAGAGCCTCTGCGCCACTCTGCCTGGTTGATGCCGCCTTGTTGGGAAGGGCCTCCTCATCGAGAGGCCCAGTTGCAGCAGCTTTGTTGGGCGAGGCATCCACGCCGCTGGGCCCAGTTAAAGCCATCTCGCTCGGTAGAGGCGCCGCACCACTCTGTCCGGCTGAAGCCACGTCGCTCGATAGAGGCGCTGCGCCTCTTTGCCCAGGTGAAGCCAGCTCGCTCGCCAGGGGCGCTGCGCCACTCGGCCCGGCTGAAGCCACTTCGCTCGTCAGAGTCGCTGCGCCACTCGGCCCAGGTGAAACCAACTTATTGGGCGAAGCCGCTGCGTCGCTGGTCCCTGTTGAAGCCTGCTTGTTGGGCGTCGCCGCTGCGTCGCTGGCCCCTGTTGAAGCCTGCTTGCTGGGCGTAGCCGCTATGTCGCTGGGTGCTGTTGAAGCCGCCTTGTTGCGCGAGACCTCTGCGTCGCTGAGCCCAGTTGACGCTACGTCGCTCGGCAAAACTTCCGCGTCACCCGGTCCACTCAGGGCTCCGTTGTTCGACGGGTCCTTCGAGAAGTCTGCCGCAGCACGCGGGACTGCGTTGCTCGATGTAGCCGCCTCGTCACCTTGCCCAGCACGAGGAGCCTGTTCGGTCGGCAACGTCCCCGTGCGGCTCCCCCCCGCGATTGAATCCGCCTCGTTCGGGGGAGCCTCTTTGTCGAGCCGCCCCATCCCCGGAGCCGCATTCGTCAACGCACCCGACGCATCACTCCCCGCCACGCCTCGCACAGCTCCGGGACCTGCGTCCCTCGACAACGACAGCTCCGCCGAAGCCTCCGTGGCGGGAGCGTGAACCACCCCACTCGCCGCAGCCTCCGACTTCGCGCGTGATGGCGCGGAGTCCACGGACAACAAGCCGCTGTCGCGCAACCCCTGCTCCGAGGACTCTTGCCCCGACGAGGCCCCCGCGCTCGGCACCGACTCGGTCGGGTCCACATCCCACGGCACCACCGGCGCACTCGCCGACGACGTGGGCGCCTGCACGGAACGCGCTGAAGACGCATCCTCCAGCGACACGGCCTCCGCCGCGCGCGGCACCACGGTGGTCGGAGCCTCCGACATGCTTCCAACCTCGGGAGGCTCTCCCCGACCGGAGCCCACTCCAGGCGACGCCCCCACCATCGACAACCCGAGGGGCGGGCCCTCCACCTGGAACTGCACCCGCGCCAGCTCCATCGTGAGCGTACGCGGCAGCGAAACCACGGCAGGCGGACCCGACGTCGCACCCGTGACGTCGACCACCGTCGCCGCGTGGTAGTCGACCTCGTCCTCTTCCCAGACCGCCATGGCCTGCACGCCCGACTTCTTCGTGGGCAGCTTCTCCAGCACCGCGCTCGTCGGCGACGGTGCGCGCCCTCCGCTCACCCCACCCCTGGCGCGGAGCACCTCGAGGACCCGCCGCGCGCGGCGCTCCTCGGGGAACTCCCCCACCAGGGCCTCCAGCACCAAGACCGCTCGGGGCGCCTGGTTCGTCTTGCGCAACACCCGCGCGAGCTGACGCCGTACGGCGCGACGCACCTCGGCGGATGCGGTGGCGGGAACGGAATCCAGCAACCCGATGGCCACAGCCTCGACACCCGCGAGTCGCGCGAAGCGAACGAGCCCCGCGGCCAGGCGCGGCGACATGGGAAGGGTCCGGCCGGCTTTCTCCAGCTCCTCGAAGGCCCGCGAGGGCGCACCTTCGCGCAGCCAGCGCACAGCGGCACCAAGGTGGCGAGCCACCCCGACTTCCGCATCGTCCGTCGACCCGACCTCGAGCATGCCGGTTCGCGGCACCTCCTGTCGGACGGCCGCGGGCTCCGGCGTGCCGGCGTCCTTGCCGTTTCTCACGCCACCCATGGGTGCGGCAGTCTACACAACGACGGCCATCCCGGTTGTCACCGTCATTCTTCCCGCTCGAAATGCCGAGGCCCCCGTGGCCCGAGCGACGGCGAGCCTCCTGAAAGGCACTCTCCAGGACCTTCGGCTGCCTGCTGTCGACGGTGGCTCGGCGGGCACCCTCACCGTCCTGGCGGGACTGGCCGCCCACGACCCAGGGATGGAGCAACTTGACGGCGGCGGCCCAGGTCTGGTGGCGGACCTGAACCGGGCGCTCCGGGAAGCCCTCGACCTCGCCCGGATGGATGCGGACGACGACGCCCTCCCCCACCGCCTGATGCCAGGTGTGGCCGCCCTGGAGGCCGAGCCCGACCTGCCCCGTGTGGCCCGGCCGGACGAAACCCCGGTGAGCCCCTTCACTTCTCGGGCACGGTCCCCTGGGGAACCGCGACGCCCACGAGGGTGAAGAAGCGGAGCAGGTCCTCGGGCACCAGAGCCTCCACTCGCAGCGGCGTTCCCGTGCGCGGATGCGCCAGCTCCAGCGCCTGCGCATGCAACAGGCAGCGGGCCGCGTCGACGCCTCCCGCCCGCTCCGCGCCGCCATAGCGCGAGTCCCCGAGAATGGGCGCGCCAAGCGCCGTCAGGTGCGCCCGCAGCTGGTGCGTGCGTCCCGTCTGGGGCAACAGCTCCACCACACAGAACTCCGGCCCCGCGTACAGCGTGCGGAAGTGCGTCAGCGCGGGCACGCCGTTCGCCGCGCGAGTCGCTCGCCAGCGCCCCGGACGCGACGGGTCCTTCGACAACGGCAGGTCCACCGTCCCCGACGCGGGCAGCCCAGGGCCAGTGGCCGCCACGTAGCGCTTGCGCGCCCGGCCCTCCCGGAACTCCGCCGCCAGCGCCGACGTCGCCTGGGGCGTCTTGCCGAACACCGTGACTCCCGAAGTCTCCCGGTCCAACCGGTGCACCAGTCCCGCCTCGCGTCCCAGGTAGCCACTCACCTGGTCCACCAGGCTGCCTCCCACGCGCGCCTCCGTGGGCTGCGCGGGGAGCCCCGGTGGCTTGTCCACGGCGAGGATCTCCGCGTCCTCATGCAACACGCGGAACGTGGGGGCGTCGGGGGCCTTCTCCAGCGGGCTCTGCCCTCCCTCCTCCAGCACCACCGCCACCACCTGCCCGGGGGACAGCCGCGCCTTCACGTCCCGGCAGCGCCGCCCGGCCACGTACACGGCGCCCACCTCCACCAGCCCACGCGCCTGCTCCACGGGCAAGCCGAGCTCCGCGGCCACCGCCTCCACCACCGCCCGCGCGCCTTCCGCCCGGAATGTCCGACGCTTCACGGCCCACCTCACACGCGTCCAATGCCGGGCTGCTCGCTACAGAAAGGCACGGCGAACCACAAGCCGGAGCCTGCTCGCTCGCTGGGATTCACCTGTCCTCCAGGGGCCAACAAGCGACGGAGCATCCCACCCTCGGCCCTTTGTGCCCGCCAGCCCTGGTACGGTCCGCGCCCCATGGACCGCCCCCTACACGCCGTCCGCACACGGCTGGACGATTTCCTCGCCGAGCTGGCCACCCTTCAGTACCGGCATGGTGCCGGCCTCGCGCGAGAGCTTCCCATCGCGAGCCTCCACGCCTCCTTCCCGGAGCTGTCCGCCCCGGACACCTTCGTCGCCGCCAGCGAGGCGCTCGCCAAGGCCCGAGCCAAGAACGACGTCCTCGCCGCCCGCCGCATCCAACTTGTGCGCGAGCTGGTGGCCACCCAGGTGGAAGAGGCCCTCGCCGCCCGTGCCGCCCAGGCCATGGCGACCGTGGAAGCCAACGCGGTGCTCAACGTCGACGACGAGTCCTTCAACTTCTCCGGGGCCATGGGGCGACTCCCCCACGAACCGAATCGTGCCCGCCGCGCCGGCCTGGAGCGCGCCGTCGGCAACTACCTCTGGGAACACCGAAGCCCCTATGGCGACCGTCGCGAAGCCGCCCTGCTCACCGCCGAGCGACTGGGTGCCCAGGACTATCCGTCCCTGCGCGAGGACGTCACCGGCATCGCCTACGCGAAGCTCGCCGAGGCCGCCGAGCAGACGCTGAAGCGCACCGAGGACGCCTACCGCGACGTGCTCACCTACGTGCTCAAGAAGACCGACCCGCAGCTGCGGCCCCTGCCCGGTGGTGACGCGCGTCGACATGACGTCCAGGCCGCGCTCCAGGCCCCGTGGCTGGACGAACACTTCCGCCGCGAGGATGCGTGGTCCGCGGTGCGCCAGTGGATGGGCGAGTGGGGCTTCACGCCCAACGCTGGGGGCCGCATCCACCTGGACGAGGAGGACCGCCCTGGCAAGTCACCCCGCCCCTTCGTCGTCACCATCCGCGTGCCGGACGACATCCGGCTGGTGCTCCAGCCGCGCGGCGGACTCGATGCCGTGGGCAGCCTGCTCCACGAGCTGGGCCACGCCCACCACCGCGCGCATGTCGCGGAGGACCTGCCCATGGAGCTGCGCCGCCTGGGCGACGCGGCCGTGACGGAAGCGCACGCCGCCGTCTTCGAGCGACTGCTGCTGTCCTCCGATTGGCTCAAGCGCTACCTGGGCCTCGCCACGATGCTCGCGCGCGACACCGCGCGGATGGCCGCGTTCCAGTCGCTCAGCGTGCTGCGCCGCCACTGCGCGAAGCTGTCCTACGAGCTGTCGCTCTGCAGGAAGGGCCCGTCCACCGAGCGCGCCGACGAGTACGCCGACGGCCAGCGCCGCGCCCTCTTCGCGGAGCCACATCCCGGGTTCTACCTGTACGACGTGGACCCCCAGCTCTACGTGGCGCACTACCTGCGAGCCTGGGCCCTGGAGGCCCGACTCACCACGCGCCTCACCGAGCGCTTCAACGAGGACTTCTGGAGGAACCCGAACGCCGCCACCTGGCTGAAGGGGCTGTACGCTCGGGGTGGAACGGATGACGCGGAAGGACTGGCCACGGAGGTGTCGGGCACGCCGCTGGCATTGCCCGAGGCGGGGGAGCGCCTCGTGGCCATCCTCAACCGGTAGTGGTGGCTGCGCGAGCGACTACTTCTTCTTGCGCAGCGCCCGGACGATCTTGTCCTTCGTCGGGTTGGCGGCCGTCTCGCGAGCACGGGGTGCTTCGGGCGCCGCCGCCTTGGTGGCCGGCGTCTTGGCCGCGGCGCGCGCGCGCATGGCCTTCATCAACTGCATCTCGATGACGAGCAGCTCGTCGCCCAGCTCTTCGTTGTCACCGGCAGCGCGCGGAAGCGGGGCTCGCGTGCTGGAAGCGCCGGCGCCATGCCGCATGCGCAGCGCCTTCTCCTCCTCGGCCGTGAGCGTGCGCGTCTTCTCCAGCGCCGCCTTGACCTCCTTGGCCGTCACCGTGCTACTCCCGACCTTGCGCTCCATCTCCGCTCCCTTGTTGTGCAGTCCGCTGAACATCCGAGCATGTCGGACGCGTCCGAGCCGCAACCGTCGGGGATTGTAGAGGACGCAAGAGTTGGCGCAAATTTTCTTCCAACAGGTCGCTCCCGCCCTGTAGCGCCAGAGGGTGCCTACAGGTGCATTCCCAGTCCCAGGAACGCGGTGGAGAGCGCCTGGCGCCGCCCGGAAAAGGGAGACCCGCTGGCGGAGAAGTTCTGGTAGCGGGCCTGGGCGGACAGGAAAAGCCGGCGTCCCAGCTCCACGTCCATTCCCCCGCACAGCTCCGGCCCCAATTGGAGAACACGCGGCGGCTCCTCCCCTTCCCGGCCGTGGGACACCAGGAGGCTCACCCCCAGCCCCAGGTACGGGCGGACCCGGCGTGCTTCGGGAATCGTGATTCGCAGGGACATGGGGGTCGCCTCGGTGAGCCGGCGGTTGGAGGCCACGTGTCCGCCCACCTCCAGGAGGGACTGCTCCCGGCGATAGCTCCAGGCCAGCCCGGCGCTGTAGCCCACCTCCCGCCGCCCGTCCGGGTCCTTCAGGACGAACGCCCCCACCGGGAACACGGTGACGCCCAGACTGCGAGAAGGAGGCTCCGCCCTCGCGAGCGGCGTGACGAGCCCGCACAGGCACAGGAGCAGGAGGCGGAGACAGCGCATGGGCCCGGGGAGAGCAAGGCACACGCCACCCGGAAACCCGCGTGAATCCAGGGGCTTGAGAGGCGCGTTGGCGCCCCTGCCACGGGTGTCCGGGCGATGGGGTCAGGGCAGGCGGCCTGGCTCGGACGACCCGCGCGCCTGGCTCCCATGACTCGCTTGTCCGGCTCGAAGGAGGCCTCCTCGGGAGGAGGCCCACTCGTTCAACGGACGACGCCTCCGGGGCCGCTCCGGGAGGACGC
>NZ_JABUMQ010000387.1:0-9442 GCF_013336645.1 Myxococcus sp. CA039A
GGCCTGCGCCATCAAGCTGACGGCGGGCGTCTGGGTGCTCGCGGCGGTGTGGGCTCGCGGAGCGGCGGGGGAGTGGAGGCGCGTCCTGAGAGTCGTGGGCGCAGCGGTGGGAATGGGACTGCTCTGGGTCGGGCCCTTCTTCGCGCTGGCGCCCGGTCCGATGTTTGACGGACTCCTGCGCTTCCAGTTGATGAGGCCACCCGATGGAGAGCTGGAGCGCTGGCGTCGGCTCCTCTCGATGCTGGGCGAGGGCCACGTCGGTGTCTCCGTGCTGAGCGTGCTGGGGCTGCTCGTCGTGCTGATGCGCGCTCGGCGGAAGGAGGCCGTCGCCGAGAGGCTCTTCGCGGGGGCCTGGGTCCTCACGTGTGTGACGTTCCTCGCATCCAAGAGCTATTGGGGCCAGTACAACGCGAGCCTGGCCCCGGCCACGGCGGTGCTCGCCGGGCTCGGCGCTTCGTTGCTGTTCGCGTGGGCGGAAACGCGCTCTCGCGCCGTCGCCGCCTTCGTGACGGGAGTGGTGGGGATTGCCGCGCTCTCGCCACTGCCGGCCTCCCTCCGAGGCGCGAACCAGAAAGACCGTGGACTTCTCGCGCTGGGGAACAGCATCCGCGCCGGTGTGCCCGCTGACTCGGCGCTCTGCGTGTTCGAGCCCTCGTGGGGCATCGTCGCGGGGCGACTGCCAGGGATTCCCAAGGGCGCCCCCGTGCTCGTCGACCCCTACGGCCTCATGTTGCACGACGCGCTGGGTGGCACCGAGCGCTTCGCCTCCGCGGCGGCGGCCTTCGAGCAGGAGCGCTCGCAGCGAACGATGCTCCCGCTTCTCGCGCGCTGTGACGTCCTGGTCCTCAATGGCCGCGGCGAGTGGCAACTGTCCGCGGCCAGTGAGCGCTGGATTCACGAGCACTTCTCACAGGATGGGCCCCTGTGGAGGTCGACCTCCTCGGATTGAGGAGGCCGTGGCCCTCGTACCTGGTACTCAGTTCGTCCGGATGATGCCTACGTCGGCGGTGCCCGCGAGCAGTGCGCTGCCGATGAACAGGTTGTTGGACTCCGCGCCACCCAGGCGCACGGCCTGGAAGATGACCAGGTACGTCTGATTGGCCTTCGGGAAGGCCGTGCCCGGAATCGTCACCTGCGCCTCACGGTACGTGCCCGGCACGGCGACGAGCTGGAGGAACTCCACGGGCGTGGTGGGCACGTTGGAGTAGGTCGGCTGGCCCTTCTCTCCGTCCGAACTCACGGGCACCACGGTGACGAAGCCCAGCGTGCGCTCCTTGTTCCCCGCCGCCGCAGCGCGGTCGAACGTCAGCACGGTGCCCGAGGCGTGCCGCAGGAAGCCCTCGGGGGGGTGGAACCGGGTGATGGCCTCCTGAATCGGCGCATCGTCGACCTGACCCACGTAGCGCGTGCCGTTGCGCGAGGCGATGAACTGGTACGTGGCGCCGGACTGGTAGGCCAGCTCCGGGTCGCTCCCAGCCACGTTGGTGCGGCTGTAGCTGCCCGAGCCGTCCTCCGTCAGCGCAGTGGCCTGGCCTCCCACCGGCTGCAGCGTGGCCGTGGCGCCGGACACCCCCGAGGGCTGCGAGTTCTCCCCGGACTTGGTGCCGAAGAAGACGACCGCCGCCGTCTGAGCGGGCAGCGAGATGACGTCGCCCCCATCCGGGATGACCGTCCCGGCGTCGAAGCCCGCGAGCGCCAGGGCGCTGATTTCCACCTCGGGCGTGGCCAGGAGGGTGCCCACCATGACGTGGTCGGCGGTGAGCTGGGCCCCCGTCTTCTCCAGGTCGCACGCCAGGGGAGCAAGGGAGAGGGCAGCGACGGCGGCGGACAAGAGGAAGCGTTTCATCGGAGTTCCCGGGTTGCGACGAGTCGGCCGAGCATAGCAGGCACGTGCGACAAGCCCCGCGCACTCGGCATCTCGGGGTATCCTCCGGGCACTCGTGCAAGGACACCGCGTTCACTCCGCGAGCCGGCGCTTCTTCAAGCGGCTCGGCTTCTCCCTGGCCATGGCCGCCTTCTTCGGCTGTGTGCTGGGGATCCTCGTCTATCTGCGGGCACCCCAGCCGGCGGCGCCGCGAGGAGACTCGCCCTCGTGGATGCCCTCGGGCGTCGTGGAGATGGCGCAGGGCTGGCTAGAAGGCCTGGAGCGGCGCACCTACGACTGGCGCGTGCTGGAGCTGGGCGCGCGCTCGGAGCGGCCGGACGAGGCCGTGGTCGTCGCCATCGACGATGAGACGCTCGCCGAGGCCCGGCAGGACGACAGGCCCGGCGTCGCCACCCAGCCCTGGCCCCGGCAGCTCGTGGGCGCCATGGCGCACCGACTGGTGGAGGAAGGGGCGCTGCTGGTGCTGCTGGACCTGCCGTTCCCCGAGCTGAGCCCGAATGCCTGCGTCAATCCGAAGCTGTCACCCGGCGCCATCTCCAGCGACGACGCCTCGTTCCGAGAGTTCCTGGAGCGTGACTCGGGCAAGGCGCTGCTGTCCTTCTCGTGGGAGTCGCAGGGCTCGCGGGTGCTGCCTCCCGCCAGCCGCCTCTGGCCCTACCGGGTGAAGGTGGGGACGTTCCCCAGCACCTCCGAGGCGCGCGCGAAGGCGCAGGCGGTCCTCGCCGTGCAGCGGCCCGCGTTCGTCATCCCCGCTGGAAGTCAGGTGGAGGTCTGGGGTGGTGCCTCGGACGAGGCGGATGCGCGCGAACTCGGGACTCGGCTGGGCTCGCCGGGGGCCGCTGTCGCGGAGCGCCGTGCGGCGGACGACACGTTCCGCATCGGCCCGACGGAGCTCTTCGTCTCGCTGGCGGAGGTGCAGGTGGTGGGGTTGGACCCCGCGAAGCTGGTGGAGGTCCGTCAGCTCCAGCACCCGGTGGCGCCGCTCATGGGCGGTGGTGCGGGCTATGGGGCCGCCACCCTGACGACGGACCCCGACGGTGTGGTGCGAGGAATCCCTCATCTGGTGGCGTACACGGCGAGGGATGGGCGTCACGTGCTGCCCTCGTTGCCGCTCGCGGCGGCGATGCGGCTGGCCAACACGCGCTCGCTTCGCTATGCGGACGGGCGTCTGCACGTGGGAGACGCTTACTCGGTGCCGATGGACACGTCGGGCTTCAGCCTGATGCGTTGGGACGCACCGACGGCGGGGCGCGGCTCTCGCGGCTCCCTGGCGCGCTCCATCCGTGCGTGGAACGTGCTGCTCAATGTCTTCGACGTGGCGGACGAGCGCCCGGCGCGCTTCGACAACGACTTGGAGGGCCGCACCGTCGTCCTCACGCGCACCGCGGGCGAGTCAGGCCACTTGCGGCCCACGCCCATTGGCCTGGAGACGCCGGGGGGCGCGATTCTGGGGCAGGCGCTGGCCAACATCCTGCGCTCCGAGGGCATCTCGCGCGCACCAGCGGATTACGACCTGGGGCTGACGGTGGGCCTCGCCTTCCTGGGGGCCTTCCTCGCGCTGTCGCTCAGCTTCCTCCTGCGTTCGCTGCGGGGCGCGATGCTGTACCTGAGTGGCCTGGCCCTCGCGGGTGCGGGCTACACGGCGGCGGCCTTCTACGTGTTCATCGAGCAGCGGCTCTGGGTGGCGATGGCGGGCCCGCTGCTGGCCATGGTGGGGGCCTTCGCCGTCACCACTGTCTACGCCTTCCGCAACGAGCAGCAGATTCGCGACTTCGTGCAGACGGCGCTGGGCCGCTACGTCAGTCCGGAGGTCGCCCGGCTGGTGACTCGGGACTTGAGCCTGATGCGCCCCGAGCGCCGACGGATGTCCGTGTACATCTGCGACATCGAGGGCTTCACCCGCTTGTCGGAGGGCATGACGCCCGAGCAGCTCGTGGGCCTCTTCAACGAGTACCTCCTGGAGATGGCGGCGGTGGTGCGGTCCACCGCGGGGCAGGTGGACAAGTACATCGGCGACTCGGTGATGGCCTTCTGGGGCGCGCCGGTGCGCACCGAGCGCCACGCGCATCTGGCCTGTGAGGCCGCGCTCAAGATGCGCGCGGTGCTGGCGGAGAAGCAGGACGCCTGGGAGAAGAAGTACGGCCGCCGTCTGAGCTTTCGCGCCGGAGTGGACACGGGCGAAGTCGTCGTCGGCGACATGGGCAGCGAGCTGAAGTCGAACTACACCGTGCTCGGCGACGCCGTGGGCATGGCCGCCCGGTTGGAGTCGCTGAACAAGGTGTACGGCACCTACGTGCTGGTGGGGGACGGCACCGTGTCGCTCGCGGGCGACAACTACGTCTTCCGCGTGGTGGACCGGGTGCGACTCAAGGGGCGCGCGGAGCCGCTGCGCGTGCACGAGCTGGTGGGGCGGAAGGGTGAAATCACCAGCCCGCAGCAGGAGCAGCTCGCCCTGCACGAGAAGGCGCTCACCGCGTACCACCAGCGCCGTTTCGCGGAGGCGCACGCCCTCTTCGAGCGCTCCGCCACCGAGTTCAAGGACACCGTCTCCTCCGTGTATGCCGCCCGCTGCGCCCGCTTCATCGTCACGCCGCCGCCCGCGGAGTGGGACGGGGTGCACGGCGTGGAAGAGGGTGAGCACCTCGCTGTCGCGGCGTGAGGGGCTTCGCCAGCGGACGGCGCTCGCGTGCCGCGATGGAGCGCGAGGTGCTCCAGCGGACGGTGCGCGCGTGTCGCGATTGTGCGCGAGACGCTTCAGCGGACGGCGCGCGCGTGTCGCGATTGTGCGCGAGGCGCTCCAGCGGACGGCGCGCGCTCGCCACCATGCATGGGGCGTGAGGCGCTCCAGCGAACGGCGAGCGTTCGCTGTCGTGGCGTGAGGGGCTTCGCCGCCGGACGGTGCTCGCGTTCCGCGCTGGATCGCGAGGTGTTCCGCGTCAGCCGTCGTCGGGGTCCGGCGTGTCCGGCTGGCCGAACAGCTCGCTCACGGGAGCGTCCTTCGCGATGTGCTCGTTGACCACGCGGCGCATCTTCTCGGGCGTCATCTCCGAGTAGTACACCTCGCCGTCCCAACCCATGAGCTGGTAGTCCTCGGGTGACAGCGGGTCCCTCTTGCGGCCCGTGTCCTCGCGGACCACGACGTTGGGCCCCATGTGGCAGAAGCCGTAGCAGCCGCCCCGGTACAGCTCACAGCGCGGCACCAGGCCCTGCTCGGACAGCGAGTCCCGGGCGGCGGCATACACACCATCCGCGCCGCCGGCCTTGCAGGTCGACCCTTTGCATACGGACAAGCGGTAGCGCTTCATCGCCAAGACACCACCCACCCTACGGAGTCCACGCCCCGAGCGAAAGCAGCCAGCCCCCACCTTCGTGTGCCAGGCCGCACTCCACACCGTCCCGGGGACGAAAGCCCGGACGCCAGACGCCAGGGCCATTGAAGAGCTGCAACGTCATCACCCGCACCCCGAAATGAGACCGGCCCGCCTACCGCTCGAGGAGCGGGGAGGCGGGCCGGGGCAGCTACACATCCGTACGCGCGGAGCGCGCGGGTGGATCTACTTGAGGAACTTCGTCACCTGGATGGGGCCCTGCTGTGTGACGACGGTCTGTCCGTGCGTCACGACGGCCTTGCCGTGCCCACCCTGGTGGTCGTGCCCCGCGCCCAGCTGCGGCGTCTTGAGCTGCACCAGGCCCTCGCCAATGCGCGTGTGGGCCTCCTTGTGCGTGTGGTGCGGCTCCTCGGAGCCTTCGCGCTTGTTCCACGGATCGGAGGGGTGCGAGACGGCCGGCCCCTTCAAGAGCTTCGGGATGTCGTAGACGAAGTTCTGCCGCGTGTACTCGGAGGGCGTGTGCATGTACGTGTCCATGCGGATGGCGTCCTTGGGGCACGCGTCCACGCACAGGCCACACACGATGCAGCGCAGCTCGTCGATGACGAACTGGGTGGGGTACTTCTCGATGACGCGCGACTCGCCGTCAGCGTCCGTCTCCTCGTACTCACCCGCCTCGATGTAGATGCACTGCGCCGGGCAGATGGTCGCGCACATGTAGCAGGCCACGCAGCGCGGCTTGCCGTCCTCGCGCGGAACCAGCCGGTGCAGACCGCGGTAGCCCTCCGGGTAGATGGGCTTCTCCTCGGGGTACTCGACCGTCGTCATCAGGCTGGTGCCCGTGCGGTCCTGCACCTGCGTGTTCGTGTCACGCGTGCCGAAGAGGTTGCGGAAGAAGTGCTTGGTCGTGATGGCCAGACCGTGCAGCAGCCCCGGGATGTACATCCGCTCCCGGATGTCCGTGCGGGGGTCCTGGGTGACCTTGGTAACCTTGATGGCCATGATGGTGTCTCGATTCCCGGTGCCCTAGGGCCTAGTGCGAAGACGTCGCGCTCGCGTGGGACGGCAGCCCATGCGCGTCGTGCCCGTGGTCATGGCCATGGGCTCCATGCGCGCCGTGCGCACCGCCCTCCGCCGCTTCTGCCTTCTTCGTCATCGTCAGCACCACCAGCACGCCGATCTCCAGCATGCCCACCACCGCCAGCGCCCGCAGCGACGGATCCCACAGCACCAGCGCACCCGAGACGAACACGTTCACCAGGGCCAGCGGCAGGAGGATCTTCCAGCCCAGCGTCTGGATCTGGTCGTAGCGGAAGCGGGGGAAGGTCCAACGAATCACCAACTGCACCCAGATGAGGAAGACCACCTTCACCCAGAACACCGTGCCGAGGATGGTGCCATACAGCCAGCCGTGCTCCTGCATCAGCGGCAGGTTCGCCAGCCACTCGTTGCCGGCGGGCAGGTGGTGACCGCCGAAGAACAGCGCCGTCGTCACGCCGGCCAGCACCACGACCTCCACGAACTCGGAGATCATGAACATGCCGAACTTCATCCCGGAGTACTCCACGAAGTAGCCGATGATCTCCGACTCGCCTTCCGGCACGTCGAACGGCGCGCGCTTGGTCTCCGCGAAGGACGCGGCGAAGAAGCCGATAAATCCGATGGGCTGGAGCAGGAATCCCCACGCCGGCAGGCCGAAGTCGACCTCTCGCCCGAAGAGCGTGACGCTTGAACTCCACAGGTACTGCGCCTGGCCCGTGGCCTGTGCCCCGGCGAGGCCCAGCTCACCGACGATCGCGGGCAGCTGCAGCGAGGAGAACGCCATGAAGAGGCCGATGAGCGACAGGCCCAGCGCCACCTCGTACGAAATCATCTGCGAGGACGCGCGCACGCCGCCCAGCAGCGCGAACTTGTTGTTGGAGGACCAGCCCGCGAGCGCCGTGCCGTAGACGGCCAGCGAGGCAATCGCGAGCAGGTACAACACGCCGAAGTCCGGCGTGGCGACCACCATGTCCACGCGGTGACCGAACACCGTCACCGAGGGGCCCGCGGGCACCACGGCGAACAGCGCGAACACCGGCGCGAAGGCGAGGATGGGGCCCAGCTTGAACAGGAACCGGTTCGCGGTGCCGGGGATGAAGTCCTCCTTCGTCAGCATCTTCAGCACGTCCGTGAGGATGTGCGGGATGCCGGCGAGGGAGCGGTTGCGCAGGCCGGGCAGGTCGATGCGCGCGCGGTTGGGACCCACGCGGTCCTGCATCAGCGCGCTCCACTTGCGCTCGGCGAGCGTGAGGAGCGTGGCGATGATCATCACGAAGACGAGCATCAGGAAGATGATGTTCGACAGCCGGCTCGCACCCGGGAAGAGGTGCTTCTCGGCCAGGCCGGCCACCACATAGGCCGCCGCCGAGACACCCGCGAGCGTCGCGACGATGAAGCCCGTCGCGAAGAGGACAGTCAGTACGCGCTTCATCGCTAGATACCCCTCACCCGGGGAGAACCGAACTCACGGTAGCCCGGAGGACGCCCATCGGCGCCGGTGGGCAGCGGATTGATACCCGGCTTCTCCCGGTCCGGCGGAGAGGCCTTGTCCCAGTTGAACTCGGCGAACTCGGCCACCTTGCCGGACAGCTCGCGCCACACGTCGCGCGCGGAGGTCCAGGCCGGCGCCTCGCCGCCCACTTCGCGCGTCAGCTCCGCGACCCACTTCCAGCCCGGAATCACGTCGCCCTTGGGCGGGTACGCCTTGCGGAAGCGCTGGGTGATGCCGTCCATCTGCGTGAAGGAGCCCTCGTCCTCGACGTGAATCGAGGCGGGCAGGAGCACCGTCGCCTGCGCCGTCACCGGCGACTCGTTCTTCTCCTGCACCACGAAGACGTCCAGCTTGGCGGCGGCCTTGGCGAAGGCCTCCACGTCACCCGGCACCTCGGTGCCGATGGCGTAGAGCGCCTTGACCTGACCCTTGTCCAGGGCCGTGGTGAGCGCCTCGAAGGTCTCCACCTTCAGGCCCAGGCCCTTGGCGATCCACTCCAGGCCCTTGCGGTTGGGGTTCTTGTCCGCCGTCTTCAGGAAGTGGTCCGCCTTGCCCGCCGGACGACCGCCCACGTAGACGGTGGAGATGCCCAGCGTGGCCTTCGCGAAGGTGAGGCCCGCCAGCAGCTCCTCGTTGGAGGACACCGGCGAGGCGAGCACCGCGAGCTTGCCACTGCCCACCAGCGGCTTGAGCGCCTTGGCGGCGGCCTGAGCGGCCTCCTTGCGCGTCACCACCGGAACGACCTCGGAAGCGGCCTGGACCGTGGCGCGACCAATCCTCGCCTGGAGCACGCGGCCCAGGTTGAAGGACTTGTACATGAGCCGGCCCTGGTCACACATCCAGCTCTTGTTGATCTCCTCGTTCTCACGAGGACGGATGCGGTAGGTGTCCTGCGACATCCAGTCCGCGTACGTGTTGCAGCCCTTCGCGCAGCCCGTGCAGATGGACGGGGTGGCGGAGAGGAACCACGCGCGCGCCTTGAAGCGGAAGTCGCGGCTGAGCAGCGCGCCCACCGGGCAGACGTCCACGGTGTTCAGCGAGTAGTCGCTGTCCAGCTCGTTGCCCGGGAACACGTCGATGCGCTCGTGGCTGCCGCGGCCGAACACGCCCAGCTGCGGCTCCTTGGCCACTTCGTTCATCACGCGCACGCAACGGGTGCACATGATGCAGCGCTCCTGGTCCAACACGACGCGCGGCCCCAGCACCTTGCGCTTGTTCTTCAGGGCCTTGCCGCCCTCCAGGCGCGAGGGGCGGTAGTCGTACTTCATGTAGTAGTCCTGCAGCTTGCACTCACCGGCCTGGTCGCAGATGGAGCAGTCGACCGGGTGGTTGAGCAGCAGGAACTCCATCACCGAGCGCTGCTGCTCCTTCACCTTGGGCGTCGTCGTCTTCACGACCACACCTTCGGCGAGCGGCGTCTGGCACGCGGGCACCATCTTGGGCGCGTTGGACGCCTCGATGAGGCAGATGCGGCAGTTGGCCGCGATGGAGAGGCGCGGGTGGTAGCAGTAGTACGGAATCTCCGAGCCGACCGACTTGGCCGCCTCGATCATGTTCGTCCCCGGCTTCACGACGACTTCCTTGCCGTCGATGGTGCAGGTGACGAAGCCCGGGTTCTTCGGCGCGGGCTTGGGCGGCGGGCCCGGGGGGGCGGCGGCCTTGGGAGGCGCCGTGACGCTGCTGGCCGCCGCGGGG
>NZ_JABUMQ010000388.1:0-9403 GCF_013336645.1 Myxococcus sp. CA039A
ACCCAGGACGGCGCCCTCATGCGCTACATGGCCACGGCCTTCGTAGACTCCCTGCGCGAGGCGCTGAAGACGGCGGGCTGGGCGCGGGTGGAGTCCGGCCAGGAGCTGGGAGGAGTCTTCCTGGTGGGCGTCCAGGGGCGTCTCTTCCGCGTCGAGGGTGACTTCCACGTGGGAGAGCCACGCGACGCCTTCGACGCCGTGGGCAGCGGGGCGGACCTCGCCAGGGGCGCCCTGTTTGCCACCCATGCCATGGCGCCCAATGCCCGGGTGCGCCTGGCCCTGCGAGCGGCGGAGCGTGGCAACACGGACGTGCGCGGCCCCTTCCGGCTGGTGTCCACGTGAGCGCCACCTGCCGCGCGCCTACGCCGTCGGTGGCCGCGCGTCGCCGTGCAGCCTCCACCTGGCGCCTGCGCGGGCGCGGGTTGCCCCGTGCCGCCCGGCGGGACTCCACCGTGCTGGTGCTGCGCCTCTACGCCTACCTCGAACACCGGAAGTCCACGCGCCTGTCCCGGCTGTCCCTCCGGGCCTGGCAGTACGTCCACCTCCGCCGCCCCGGCCATGCAGAGAGGGCCCGCCCATGACGTCCGATGTGAGCAACAAGAGCAGCGCCTACAAGGCGATGGAGTCGCACTGGGCCATGGTGAAGGCCCTCCAAGGGGGCACGGAGGCGATGCGTGCCACTGGAACGACGTACCTGCCTCGGCACGCCCGCGAGTCCGACGAGGCCTACAACGAACGCCTCCAGCGCAGCTTCCTCTTCAACTACTTCGAGACGTCCCTCTCCACGCTGGCAGAGATGCCCTTCACCAAGCCGGTGGTTCTGGCCGACTCCGCGCCCGAGGAGCTGCACAACCTCGTGGGCGACGTGGACAGGCAGGGCAACGACCTGACGTCCTGGGCCCGCAATGTCTTCACGGACGGGCTGGCCAACGGGCTGACGCACATCCTCGTCGACTTCCCCAAGGTGGACAGGGCACAGGTTCAGACGCGGGCGGACGAGGTGGAGGCGGACATCCGCCCCTACTTCGTCCACGTGCCCGCTGACGCGCTCCTGGCTGCCTACGCCACCGTGGAGGGAGGCGCCCAGGTGCTGACGCAGGTCCGCATCCGCGAGGTGGTGACGAAGGTGTCCGGCTACGACGAAGTCGCCGTGGAGAGGGTGCGCGTCATCGAGCAGGAGGAGTGGAAACTCTTCGAGCGGGAGGGGAAAGGCGCATGGACGCTGGTGGATGGTGGGGAGAACACGCTGGGCTTCATCCCCCTCGTCACTTGGTACGCGGGCAAGCCGAAGGGCTTCATGCTCATCCGCCCGCCGTTGCTGTCCCTGGCGGAGAAGAACCTGGAGCACTGGCAGTCCGCCAGTGACCAGCGAAACATCCTCACCGTGGCGCGGTTCCCCATCCTGGCGGCCTCGGGCGTGACGGAGGAGTCGCCGCGGGAAGAGCGCACCAGCACGGAAGGGATGAGCGCCGAGGACGTAGAGTTCCTCGGGAAGTCGCGAGGGCAGGGTGGAATCACCATCGGCCCCCACTCGCTGCTCACCACCACCAACCCCCAGGGGAAGTTCTACTACGTGGAGCACACCGGGGCTGCCATCGACGCCGGTGCGAAGGACCTGGAGCGCCTGGAGGACCAGATGGCGGCGCTCAGCATCGAGCTGGTCGTCCGCAGGAAGAGCAACACCACGGCGACGGAGAAGGACATCAACACCGGGCAGAGCTACTCGAAGCTCCAATCCATGGCCCGCCGCTTCGGCGATTCGCTGGCCCTGGCCTTCCATTTCGCGGCCCAGTGGGTGTCCCTGGACGTGCCGGACGACAAGCTGAGGGTGTCCGTCCACACGGACTTCGGCGTGGAGGAGGGGGACGCGCAGGGGCTGGAGGTGCTCTTCAAGGCACGTGCTGCCGGCGACATCTCCCGGAAGACGTTCCTGAAGGAGCTGCAGCGCCGGAGCACCCTCTCCGCGGACTTCGACGAGGAGCTGGACGCGGACTACCTCGAGGCCGAGGGGCCCAGGTTGGGCACGCTTCGCTCGGAGCCGAAGGACGAGCCCCAGCCTCCTGGCCAGACGGTGCCCCCGCAGCCGCCCGTCGCTGGTGGCGTTCCCCCTGTCGCTGCTGGAGGTGCGGCGTGACATTCGACGCCTGCTTCATCGAGGAAGCCCTGGGCGGAATGCGCCGCATCGAGGCTCTTCCGTGCCTTGTCCCTCTCCCTGGTGCGTGGGGCTTCAACTTCCAGGGGAACCGGAGGGGCACGCGGAAGGTGCGCCGGGTCCTGCGCGACTGGCACCGGACGCTGCTACTCCGACTCATCCACGGGGGATGCAAGGCGCTGGTGC
Organism: Myxococcus sp. CA039A; assembly: GCF_013336645.1. Taxonomy (NCBI): domain Bacteria; kingdom Pseudomonadati; phylum Myxococcota; class Myxococcia; order Myxococcales; family Myxococcaceae; genus Myxococcus; species Myxococcus sp. CA039A. The sequence goes on from NZ_JABUMQ010000388.1 coordinate 2,339, forward strand.
TGGATGGCGACCTGGTGCTGACGCGAGAGGCGTTCATCACAGCGCTCGCAGCGCGGCAGGTCCTCGCGAAGGGCGGAGGTGCCACGTGTCGAGCGTAGAGGTGCGGGCAGTGGGCGCGGAGGCGCCCCGGCGTGGCCTGTGGCGCGCGCTCGGTTGCGCTGTCGTGCGGTACGTTCTCAATCGCTACATCCAGCGCAGCGCTTGAGTCGCCTCTCTCTCTCCGTCATTCACGCCTGTAGCTGGCTTCAAACCAAGCAAGGTTGGCTTTTTGCTTGCATACTCCAATGAGGGCCCTTTCGTCAGCGCATCTGGCCAAGCAATGCTTGCATTCGTTCCAGGCGTCATCTGGATTATTCCAGAGCCGGCCCCAGCTCCCGACTCTAATCTTTTCGACTTTGAAGTTTGCCCATCCAGAGCAGCCGAGAGCCAATGATTTCGCGAGGATGGCCTCGGCTTTGGTGAGCTTTCCCTTGTCTTGGCACTCGCACCAGAATTCAGCGAATGCGGTGGAGGGGGTGAGAACCTGCAGGGCGAGAATGATCAAGGCTGCTTGATGGATACGCATTGTCTGTAGCTCCAGGCGGAAAATGGATGGCGAGGCGACCTACGGCGGGGGGCCCGCAGCAGCCAGCCTCTGGTGAAGCATCGTCGCCCCGGGACTACAGCAAGCGAGATGCCAGGAGAATAGTCATTCGCTGCTCGTCTGGAGATACCGTTCATAACGTCCGAGCGGACGTGTCAGCGCGGGCATTGACACGTCCACACACAAAACTGACGCGTCATCTCCGAACATCTACCAGGCGCACAACGCGGTGTACCGGGGACGGGCGACGCCGCGCACGCTGCCCGAGGGGACGGTGTTCAGCGCTCGCGCGGCACAGAAGGTGAGGGCGCGGGAGCAGGGCTGGCGGTACGCAGTGGCGCAGCTCGTGGAGGCCGGTGCCCAGCAACCCGCGCCAGGCGAGGACCTACGCGCGTGGCTCCGGGAGTGGCTGCCCCGGGTGACGCGCCGACAGCGCCACCGGGGCAATCACCGCTACCTGTGGGGACTCATCCGTGCTGCCCGTCGGCGCCTGCCCCCGTCACATCCGTACCCGAAGTGGGAAGGGCGTCCGGCGTGAGGGCGCTGATCTTCACTCAAATGACAGGTTGCAGTTCCATTTCTTGAGTCTGAGGCCGGTGCAATAGCACTCCTTCTCATTCCTGTGATGGTCGCAGCACGGGACGCTGTCGTCAGCAGAAGTGCAAGCCTTGAGGTGGTAGGTCGAGCACGCTGCATACGAGCAGAAGGGGGTAGTGGGGGGCGGGCACTCGTAGAACTCATCGTCGCACCAAACGCCCACATAGTCTTCGTGGCCGCAGATCCGGGTGCCCTCAGGACATGTAACTGAGGAGCCCCCGCAGACGGCGAAGCATTCTGCAAGCTCCCCTGAGGATGCACTTATCTCTTCGCCCTCGTGAGCCGCCTCGGCAGGCAGGACTCCACACCCGAACGCGAGACTAGCCGCGCAGGCCAACAGCAACAGCTTCAAGCTCTTCATGGCGGACCTCTTGGTGTGAAGGTGTGCGAGCGCAGGACGACCGGGCTACGGTCATTATCTGTAATTCGATTAACAACAGCAAATCCAGTTGCCAAATGAGGCCCATGTTCGGTTTTCGTCCAACAGCAGTGGTGGGGCGCCGAGTTCCCCTCACGTAGGCGGCGCGGACCGCGTCCTCGTCTGGGCTGACGCTTGGGCCCATGCTCTCCCATGCGGCTGGCAATCCAATCACCCCGCAGCCCATGAACCCGGCCCTCGGTGTGTCCTTGGTGAGCCCGAGAGCGCGCCGGTGAGCGGCACCACCCGCACAGCCAACGGGAAGCGCCTCGAGCGCACGGTGGTGCACTCCGTCCAGGTGGAGCGCGTTCTTCACATAGTCTTCCTGCCCCGGCCGGAGTTCACCACGGTCCTTCGCGCAGTGGGCGCCACGTCGAGTTCCGACACGGACGTCCGGGTGGAGACCGCCGTCGGGTCCTACGACTGCCTTCCCTGGGGCAGCTGGTGAGCACCGGCCCGACGATGAACGAGGAGCTGCTGGAGCGCTCCATCTCTCACGCGGTGCAGGTGGAGCGCTACAAGGCGGGCCTCGTCCGGCGTGTGGTGGAGGTGCTCAACGAGTCCGAGGAGGACCTGGAAGCCGAGCTGACGAAGCGCCTGTCCCGCATCGAGGCGGCGGGCGGGTACGACGCCGGGCCCCAGGTGACGAAGCGCCTCGAGGAGATGCTGGCCAGGGTGGGCGGTGTGCGCGCCGAGGCGTACGGCACGGCGATGGGCCTCATGACGGAGGAGCTGGGCGCCTTCGCGCTGCACGAGGCCAGGTGGCAGGCGGCGGTGCTGCAGGAGACGCTCATCGTCGAGTTGTCCGTGGCCACGCCCTCCGCGGAGGTGCTGCGCGCGGCCGCCTTCTCCCGCCCCTTCGAGGGGCACGTGCTGAAGGACTGGGCGGACGCCCTCGCTCCCGCCGACGTGGACAGGCTGGGGCGCGTAGTGCGCCAGGGCGTGGTGGAGGGCAAGACGACGCAGCAGATGGTGCGCGAAGTCATGGGCACCCGAGCCGAGGGCTACTCCAACGGGATACTGGAGACGAGCCGGCGCAACGCGGAGTCGGTGATTCGCACCGCCACCAACCACGTCGCCACACAGGCCCGGGAGGAGGTGTTCAAGGCGAACGCGGACATCGTCCAGTTCGTCCGCATGGTGGCCACCCTCGACGGCCGCACCACGCTCGGGTGCATGGCGCTGGACGGGAAGGTGTTCCCCGTGCGCGACGGACGCCGTCCTCCTTTCCACCGAGGCTGCCGCACAACCACGTCGCCAGTCATTGACGGCGTGAAAATGGTGGGAGACCGGCCCTCTGTCACGGACACACGCACAAGGCGTCAGCGAGAAATCGACTTCCGCGCCGAGGCCAAGGCCAAGGCGGGCGAGGCGCGCTGGAAAGCCATGTCCGAGAAAGACCGCGCGGCCGCCATCTCTCGCCAACGCCAGAAGTGGACGCGGGAGAACGTCGGCCAGGTGCCCAAGGGCCTTTCCTACGAGGAGTGGCTCCGGAAGCAGCCCACGCCATTCCAGGACGAGGTGCTCGGGCCCACGCGCGCCCGGCTGTGGCGTGACGGCCGCTTGCCGTTGGGGCGCTTCACCGACGCCAGCGGGAAGACGCTGACGCTGGAGCAACTGCACGCGGCGGAGGCCGCGGCTTTCAAGCGGGCGAAGTTGTAACGGGCCCGCGCGCAGGACGAGAGGAGAAGACGCACATGCCGTTCGAGTGGCAGCCGGAGCTGGAGAAGCTGGATGAGGTGCCCGAGACGTACCGCGGGCTGTACGCGAAGAAGGACGGCGCGGAGGGCGAGGCCCCGAAGTTCGCCCTCGACGGGGAGCTGGCGAAGCGGCTGGACACCTCCGCCCTCGCCAACACGCTGAAGAAGGAGCGCGACATCGGCAAGGAGCTGAAGAGCCAGCTCGCCGGATTCACGAAGCTGGGGAAGACGCCGGAGGATGCCGAGAAGCTGGTGGCCGACTTGCGCACGGAACTGGCCGAGGCGCGTAAGGGGAAGGAGGGCGCGGAGGCGTGGGAGAAGCAGCGCACCACGCTGGAGGCGAACCACACCAAGACCCTGGGCGAGAAAGATGCCGAGGTGAAGCGGCTGACGTCCGTTCTCCACACCCGCATCGCCGAGTCCGCTGTCCGAGACGCGCTCGTGAAAAATGAAGGGGCGGTCGATTTGCTCTTACCAATCGTCACGCCCCACGTGACTTTGGTGGAGGAAGACGGCGAATTTTTGGTCCGAATTGTCGATGCGAAGGGAAACCCTCGCGAAAGCAAGGCGGGCAGCCCCATGACGGTTGAAGAGTACGTCGCGGAGCTCAAGAAGGATCCGCGCTTCGCTCGTGCCTTCAAGGGCACGGGTTCCTCGGGCGGCGGGACGCCCTCGGGGGCGAACTCGGGAGGGATTCCCGGGAGTACGAAGATGACCCCGCTGGATCGCATCTCCAAGGGGTTGAAGAAGTAGCACCCGTCGCAGGTGCGCGTGATGCGGCCCGCGACAAACCGGGAGGGATTCCCGGCGGCAGTCACTCTTCCTCAAAGCCAGACATGACCGAGGGCTTCTGACAGCCCCGCCCTTGGCGCACCCACCGCCTGTCTTTCTTTCCCTCGCTCCGAGGAGGAGCGCCTTCCTATGCCTTCAATCACCCTTGTCGAAGCCGCCAAGCTCAGCCAGGACGACCTGGTCGGTGGAATCATCGACAACATCGTCACCGTCGACGCCTTCTACCAGCGCCTCCGCTGGGAGTCCGTGGAAGGTCCGGCCATCGTCTACAACCGCGAGTCCTCGCTGGGCGACGTGCAGATGCTGGGCGTCGGCGGCACCATCACCGCCAAGTCGCCCACCACCTTCGTCCAGGTGACGAGCGCCCTGAAGCGCATTATCGGTGACGCCGAGGTGGACAACTTCATCGAGGCGACGCACTCGGATACCACCGACCAGAAGGCGCTCCAGGTGGCCGGTAAGGCCAAGGCGGTGGGCCGCAAGTACGCCAACCTGCTCGTCAACGGCACCGGTGCCAATGACGAGTTCGAGGGCTTGCTGGGGCTGGTGAGCGCGGGCCAGACGCTGGTGGCCGGGCCGAACGGCGCAGACCTCTCCTTCGACCTGCTGGACCAGCTCCGGCAGAAGGTCACCGCGAAGGACGGGAAGCTCGACTTCTACATGATGCCGGGCCGAACCATTCGCTCCTTCAAGACGCTGCTGCGCACGCAGGGCGGAGCCGGCATCATCGAGACGGTGCAACTGGCGGACGGCGTGGAGGAGGTCCTCGTGTACGAGGGCGTCCCCATCTTCCGGAACGACTGGATTCCCACCAACCAGACGCAGGGCACCAGCACCGACTGCACCTCCATCATCGCCGGGTGCCTGGACGACGGCACCCGCAAGGTGGGTATCGCCGGGCTGCACGCGAAGAAGCAGATGGGCATCCACGTCGCGGATATCGGCGAGGCGGAGCTGAAGGACGAGTCCATCACCCGCGTGAAGTTCTACTGCGGCCTGGCCGTGTTCAGCGACCTGGGGCTGGCGGTGCTCCAGGGCGTGAAGAACTGAGCGACGCGCTTCTCGGTTGGGCCTGCCTGCGGGGACGACTCGCACGGGCCGGCCCAGCCCCAACCTCGCGCCCGGCGCGTGCTGGGCGCATTCCCTGTGGAGCAGGACATGGCTGGAAACCGACTGACGGTGGACGTGGCGTTGGTGGGGCCGCGCGAGGGGGAGACGTGCAGCCTCGCGGGCTTCGATTTCAAGAATGGCGTGGCCGAGGTGCCGAGACACGCGGCGACGGCCCTCCACATTCTCGGCAAGTACCACAACGCCTTCCAGGTGGACTCGCGCGAGTACGAGGAGGCTCAGGCGAACTGGAGGAAGACGAAGGCGAGAGCGGAGTCCGTCCCGGTGGACCCGAAGCTGGTGTCCGCTCTGGAGGACGCGCGCTCGGAGCTGGAGAATCGGCTCGCCGCAGCGCGGTCCGTGCTCGAAGAAGAGCAGGCCGAGGCGGAGCGCCTGAGGGCGGAGCTGCGCGCCGAGCGCGAGGCGAAGAAGGCGGCGGAGGCGAAGCTCGCCGATGCGTGGAAGTCCTCGCCCCCCATGCCCACCACCGAGGAGCCTCCCGCGCCGAAGGGCAAGGCCAAGGCCAAGGCGGAGTAGCCCGTGCCTCTCGACGCGACGCCGGGCGGGCCTGCCGCCGACTCGTACTGCACCGTGGTGGAGGCGGACGCCTACCACTCCGCGCGTCTCCACAACGAGGCGTGGGCGGCTGCCTCCGTAGTCGACAAGGAGCGCGTGTTGAAGTGGGCCACGTCCCGCCTCGACACGCACTGTCGCTACCGGGGCATGCGCGCCACTTCGACGCAGGCCCTGGCGTGGCCGCGCCGGGGCGTCGTCTTCGACGGGGCGACCGTCTCGGACACATCCATCCCCCTCCGGCTGCGCGGCGTGGTGGCGGAGTTCGCCTTCCGCCTGCTGACGGAGGACTGGGCGGCTGGCGTCGGCCCCATGGTGGACGACGGGATGAACGTCGGGCCACTGAAGCTGACGAAGGAGACGCACGTGCCGATTCCCTCCGAGGTGGTGGCCATGGTGGAGCCGCTGGTGCTTCCGCGCTCCACTGGGCTGGGCAGCTTCTCCCTGGTGCGCGGATGAGCGCCAGGGCGGACAAAGTGGCGCAGAAGGCGCGCGCCGCGATGAAGAAGCACGGCCAGGAGGCCACGCTGTCGCGCACGGTGCGCGGTGCCTACGACACTGGCACGGGCACGACGGCGCCCCCCTCCGTCTCCAGTCACTCCGTCTTCCTCATGGTCCAGGCGGACAGTGGTCAGGACAAGGAGGGGAACACGGAAGCGGAGGGCACCACCGTCCGCAAGGCGCGGCGCAAGCTGCTGGTGGCCGCCGAGGGTCTGCCGCTGGTGCCGGAGCCGGGCGACAGCGTGGGGCCGGTGGAGGCGCTCACCTGGCGCGTCCTCGCGGTGGACCCGCCAGTGCAACTGGGCGGGAAGCCCATCCTCTACACGCTGCGGGTTGTGGCGGCATGAGCCAGACGAAGAAGACGGACCGAAAGGTGCGCAAGGGCGCGAGCTTCGCCCGACAGGTGGCGGGCTTCGTCGCGGTGGCGCAGGGGCGCGGCAACGAGGTGCTGCGGAAGACGGCGCTGGGCATCCTGGCCAACGTCGTCGAGGGCTCGCCCGTGGACACCGGGCGCTTCCGCGGCAACTGGCAGGTGGGGGTGGGCAACCGCCCCGCCGGCGAGTTGGAGGTGGACGACAAGGGCGGCGAGGGCACGGTGGGGAAGGGCGCGCAGACGCTGGAGTCCGCGACGCTGGGCGACAAGGTGTTCATCACCAACAACCTGCCGTACGCGCGCCGGCTGGAATGGGGCCACTCCGCGCAGGCACCGCGCGGCATGGTGCGGCTCGCCCTGGCCAACCTCCGCACCATCATGGAGGAGGCGGTGAAGGAGGCGAAGTCGGGCGGTGGAGGGG
>NZ_JABUMQ010000389.1:0-9392 GCF_013336645.1 Myxococcus sp. CA039A
GGGCGACTGGCCGACCGGGGCTGGGGAAACTGGACCACCAGCGTCGGACTCGTCGTCTTGCTGGTCTCGTGGTGGCCCGTCTCGCTGGCGCCGAAGTCACTGTGGGCGCTGGGCGTGGGCATCGTCGCCCTGGACCTCGCCATCCAGGCCTTGCACGTCACCAACCAGAGCGAGCTGTACGCCGTGCGTCCGGAGGCGCGCAGTCGGCTGGTGGCCGGCTACATGGTCTTCTATTCCATCGGCAGTGGCGCCGGGTCCATCACCTCGACCCTGGTGTTCGCGCACGCGGGCTGGAGCGGCGTGTGCGTCCAGGGCGCGGCCATCGCCGCCGTGGCCCTGCTGTTCTGGGGGCTCACACGCTTCAGGGCGAAGGAGCCTGCTCGCTGAACCGGTGCCCCGCGCCTGGGGCGTCCCGCGTCTGTCTCATCGAGGTGGAGGCCGATGGTTCGTTCGCGGGGCACGTTCACCTCACGGGGCGGGAGGAGCTTCGTGACGCAGCATGTCCTGGAGGTCCTCCGGAACGGGCAGGGGCGTGAAGATGCCCACGTTCGCGCCCCCGGTGTTTCCCCGCGGCGCGCGTCCGAGCCAGGACCCGGGCGCAGCCAGCAACAAGCGGGGGAGTTGTCCGAACAGCTCCCGGACGTCACCGTGCCGCCAGGCCCAGACGAACATGGCGCCATGCACCTGGAGGTGGGGCCATGCATGGGCCTGGCTCAGGACATGGGCACGTTCCAGGAAGTGCCACGCCGCCTGGAAGTCGCCCCGGGTCTGGGACTCGGAGGCGCTTTGGAGTTCGTGGTCGAAATGGGCTCGGAGGGTGGGGTGCATGGGGAGCTGGCGTCGTTCACAGGCAGGGGGAGACAGCGTCGTTGGATGCGAGCGGGCGACAATTCCGGGCCGTGTCCGATTCGAGCTGCAGGGTGACGTGCTCGATGCCGAACCGGTCATGGAGCAGGCGCTTGAGGTGGCTCAGGCGCGAGTCGTCCAGCGGTTGCTCGCTCACGACGAGATGCGCCGTGAGTGCCGCTTCGGTGGTGCTCATGGCCCAGACGTGGAGGTCATGCACCTCGGCGACGCCGGGTGACTGGGTCAGCTGAAGCCGCACGGAAGGCATGTCGATGTTCGCGGGAACGGCATGCAGGGCCAGGTTGACGGAGTCCCGGAGCAGCCCCCAGGTCCCCACGAGGATGAGGAGCGCGATGCCGAGCGTCACCCCGGAGTCCAACCACATCCAGCCGGTGAAGGAGATGAGGGCGCCGGCCAGGACGACGCCGAGCGACACGCCCGCGTCGGCGGCCATGTGCAGGAAGGCGCCTCGGATGTTGAGGTCGCTCTGGCGCCCCTTCCAGAACAGCAGCGCGGTGGCGGTGTTGATGAGCGTACCCACTCCCGCCACGAGCATGATGGTACCCGTGGCGATGGGAGCGGGTTGCCCCAATCGTTGCACCGCCTCCCAGCCGATGACGCCCACCGCGACAAGCAGGAGCAGCGCATTGAGGAGCGCGGCCAGGATGGACGCGCCGCGCAGTCCGTAGGTGTAACGCTCCGTGGGCTTGCGACGGGCCAGCACACTGGCGCCCCAGGCGAGCACCAGCCCGAGCACATCACTCAGGTTGTGTCCCGCATCGGCGAGCAGCGCGAGTGAGCCCGAGATGAAGCCGAAGGTGGCCTCGACGGCGACGAAGGCCAGGTTGAGGCCGATGCCCAGCGCGAAGGCCCGGCCAGGTGTCGAAGGAGTGTGTTGGTGGGAGCCGGACATGGGTGACGACGCCTCCAAGGCTGAGTGCTCGTGGCGGGCCCGCCCTTCGTGATGAGAGGGGCTGTCCGCCTTCACCCAGGAAGACGCCCGCTCCTGGTCGGGATTACACCCGGGTTTTTCGGTGGGGACCTTTCGCCGCGGAAGAGGCGACGCCGCACTCCAGGGACTGCCACTCCGAGCGGCCCGACGAGCGACCGAGGGCCGAGCCGGCCCGTGGCTCGGGTTCCTCGTGGACAGGACGCACGAGAGGTTCACTGAGGCGCCATGACGGAGCCGCGGGCCGTGTCTCGGGTTCCTCGTGGACAGGACGCACGAGAGGTTCACTGAGGCGCCATGACGGAGCCGCGGGCCGTCGAGGAGCCTCATAGGAGGGCGCGCGGCCCGGGACAGCGTCAGGTACGGGGGATGTTGTCCTGGAGGTGTTCGAGCGCCGCGTGCCAGCGTGTGAGCTGCTCCGGGGACACGTCGAGTCGCGCGAGCCACGCCTGGAAATAGCGCTCCAGCTCGGCGGACCTGGGATGGCTGCCTCGGTGATGGCGGATGAAGTCCTTGTAGTTCTGGACCTTGTCGGCGCGGAGCATGTCGTTGACCTCGGGCTCGGCGCTGAGCGCGATGTCGTCGGGCCCCTTCAGGTCCGGTCGATGGGACAGTGCGGCATTGGCGGTCTCCCGATAGTCCAGCGCGAGCGCGAGGACACGCGGCTCATCGCTCACACCGTCGACGGGAGGCCCGGAGAGGTCCGCCCCGGTGGCGAGCGCGTGGGCCCAGGCGGCGGCTCGTACGTCATCCTCCTGAACCAGCGGGTGCAGGCAGTACGCGTGTTGGGCGTGTTCGCTCGCGCCCAGGGCTCGGAGGACCCACAGGCCCTCGTCGATGTGGTGCAGGTATGGGATGCCGGAGCGTCGAGCGCGGCGCTGTCCGTAGAACGTCTGAATCGCGCGGTACTCGCGGGCATCCGCGTCCATCGGGCGAGGATGACAGTCGGCGCTCCACGCCGCAATCCGGAGGACCGTGCGATGAAGATGCTCACGCGGAAGGCCGCGCATGCCAGGATGGCGGCGTGGCGCTCCCGCTGCTCGTGCTCATCGTCGTTCCTCTCACCCTGTCCTCGTTCCAGGCGGAGCCCGTTCCCGAGACGCCGGCTCCCGCCGTCGCGTCTCCTGCTCCATCGCCAGGCGAGGCCCGTGCGACGGAAGAAGGGGAGAAGGCTCCGGCGGGGACCTCCGTGGAGCCCGCGCCAGCGCGTCCCCAGGGCCTCTCCCAGGAGAACTACGAGGAAGCCCTCATCGTCGAGGCGCTGACGCGTCACGGCCGTCAACTGGAGCCGTCACCCGAGGGCATGCCGCTGGCCGAGGTGCTCGTCGACACCGAGGAAGTGGTCGCGGAGAGCGACCCGTATCCGAACTTCCTCAACATCTTCCACATCCGCACCCGCGAGGAGGTCGTCCGACGCGAGGTGTTGCTCCCACCGGGGCAGCCGTATTCCACGCGGCTCGCGGACGAGACGGCGCGCAACCTGCGGGGGCTGCGGTTGTTCTCCGTGGTGCGAGTCGTCCCGGTGAAAGGGAAGGTGCCCGGGACGGTGGCGCTGCTCGTCGTCACCAAGGACATCTGGTCGCTGCGCCTCAACAGTGACTTTTCCGCGGTGGGCTCTCTGCTGCAGTACCTGCGGCTCCAGGGCACGGAGCAGAACTTCCTGGGCCGAGGCAAGAAGCTGGCGCTGGACTTCACCCTCCGCCTGGACACGCTGAGCTTCGGACAGAGCTACACCGACCCGCGCGTGCTGGGCAGCCGCTGGTCCTTGAGTGAGTCCGCCGCGCTCATCATCGGACGCGAGAGCGGCAAGGCCGAGGGCTCGCGGGGAAGTCTCTCCGTCAGCCGTCCGCTCTATTCGTTGTCCACGCCGTGGAGCGTGAGCACGTCCGTCGCGTGGAACGTGGAGACCAATCGCATCTACCGGGGCGCGGAGATATGGCAGCTCCCGTATCCCGACGGCCCGACGGTGCCCTACGTGTACCGGACGGAGGAGGTCGCTGGCGCGGCCTCGTACACGCGCTCGTATGGCCTGCGCTACAAGTGGAACGTGAGTGGCTCGCTGGGCGCGTACCACTACTCCTACGACCCGCCTTCCTCGTCGATGCTGACGGAGGGTCAGTCCGACTGGTTCCGCCGCAACTACCTGCCGCGCGCGGAGGACGCGGGCTACGCCTCGTTGTCCCTGCGTGCCTTCGAGGCGCGGTACGAGGTGCTGCGCGACGTGGACTCGTACGTGCTCTCGGAGGACTACCAGATGGGGCACTGGGTCTCCGCGACGGTGCGCTATGCGCCTCCTGTCTTCGGGGACGACAACCACTTCACGGAGGCGGGGCTCGCGGCGCGCTACCGCCTTCGCTGGGGCGAGGCGCTCACCACCGTGTCCGCGTCAGGCGCCATCCGTCGGCAGCTCGGTGAGGGCGCGACGTGGAACAACCGCCACTGGGCCGCGGAGCTGGCGCAGGTGTCGCCCAAGATTCTGGGCGGGCGCTTTGTCGCGCGCGGCCTGCTGGATGTGAACATCGATGACCTGTTCGACCGAATCACGCTGCTGGGCGGTGGCAACGGGCTTCGCGGCGCACCGGCGGATGAGTACTCCGGCAAGCGGATGCTGCTGGTGAACGTGGAGTACCGCACCGCGCCCGTCGTCGTCAAAACGGTGCATGTCGGCGGGGTGCTCTTCCTGGACTCGGGCAGCGCGTTCAACGACAGGCCAGAGATGGTGACGTCGGTGGGCGTGGGCCTGCGCGTGCTGTTCCCCCAGTTCAACGTCGTGCCGTTCCGCCTCGACTTCGGCTACGTGCTCAATGGAGACCGTCCTCCCGTGGGCAGCCGCTTCTCGCTCGCGGGCGGTCAGGTCACGGACCTGCGGCCGAGCTTCCTCGACTCGCCGCTGTAGCGCGTCCAGCGGTGCTGCTCCCGCTCACAGCGGCTCGCTCAGCTTGTCGTGGTAGCGCTGAGTCGCAGCGAGCGGGTGCCGGCTCGCTCACGGCGGCTCGTTCCGCTTGTCGTTGTCGCGCTGAGTCGCCACGAACGGGTGCCGGCTCGCTCACAGCGGCTCGCTCAGCTTGTCGTTGTAGCGCTGAGTCGCCACGAACGGGTGCCGGCTCGCTCACAGCGGCTCGCTCAGCTTGTCGTTGTAGCGCTGAGTCGCCACGAACGGGTGCCGGCTCGCTCACAGTGGCTCGTTCAGCTCGCCACGTTCGCGCGGAGTCACTCCGAACCGGCGCCGCCGTGCCTCACGGCGGCTCGACGCGCAGCAGCTCGCGGAACAGAACCTCCGCCGCATCGCGGAACAACTCACCGGAGGCGAGCAATCCACCGCAGTGATGCGGCTCGCGCGCCAGCGTCATCGCCACCGTGCGCTTCAGCACCGCGTCCCAGAAATCCTCGGAGCCCTCGGGCAGGAGGAACTCGCGGATGATGGCGCGAGGCCACGGAATCACCGTCGTCGGGTCCGCGTCGCTCAGCGACGTGAAGCAGTCCAGGTCGATGTCGAGCAACACCTGGTCCGCGCGCTCCAGGACATCTCGCACCGCGTCACCGGGCGCGGGGTGATTCCACGCCTCGGACGCGCGGTCCACGGTGGGCACCACCACCAGTCGGTGCGAGCGACCCTTCGTGTCCACGTAGGTCTCGCCCGCGAAGGAGCCCCGGGGCCGAGTCCTGGCCACCAGCAAGGCATCCCCCACCAGCCCCGCCTCCATGGCCGCGAGGATGTGGTCGTAGTTGCGCACGTCCAGCGACCACCGGGCGTGCTCGTCCAGCGCGCGCAGTCCCGCCGAGCGGTCGGGCACCTTCCCGGGCTCTCGCGGCACCACCACGTCCAGGTGCCTGTCGAGCGTCACCAGGAGGGCAGGGGAGCCCGACTCCCCGAGCGCGCACGCCCACGAAGGGAGCGCCAGCCGATGGGGGTCGAAGACATAGGCGTCCGAGGGCCCTCGCCCGCCTCCCAGCCCCAGTCGGATGATGCCCGCCAGCCTCAGGTGCCGCGGGGCGTCGTCTTCGGTCTGCATCCCTCGGGAATCCTCACGTCCGTTGTGGGTTTGCTCAGCTTGCGCGGCGGCCGAGTGTAGGCTCCCCCGCACCTTTCCGTGAAAGGAGCCCCGCCACCGGCGGGATTTCGACGACCCATGCGCCAGGTACTTACCGCCGCGCTCCTCTTCGTGAGCACGTCCGCACTCGCCCAGGAGATGAAGCCCCTACCCATGTCCCAGACGGAGCGGAAGCAAGACACCTTCCTGCGACAGCTCACGGAGACCCGCAACTTCTCGAGCGGTCGCCCGGTGAGCATCAAAATCACCCCCGACGAGAAGCAGGTCCTCTTCCTTCGCACCCAGCCCACCGCCAACGTGCAGACGCTCTACGCGTTCGACGTGGCGTCCGGGCAGACGAAGGAGGTCCTCACTCCCGAGGCGATTCTCAAGGGCTCCGACGAGACGCTCACCCCCGAGGAGAAGGCCCGCCGCGAGCGCATGCGCGTCAGCGCCCGAGGCTTCACCTCGTACCAGGTTTCGGATGACGGCACGCGCCTGCTCGTCCCCTTGTCCGGCCGCCTCTACGTGGTGGAGCGCGCCAGCGGCAAGGTGACGGAGCTCAAGACGGGCCCCGGCGTGCTGGACCCGCGCTTCTCCCTGGACGGCAAGCAGGTGGCCTATGTCCGGGACAATGACGTCTACCGAATCGACGTCGCCGCGAACAAGGAACAGCGGGTCACCAAGGGCGGCTCCGACGCGAAGTCGCACGGCGTGGCCGAGTTCGTCGCCCAGGAGGAGATGAGCCGCTTCTCCGGTTACTGGTGGAGCCCGGACGCGAAGTCGGTGGCCTACACCGAGTCCGATACCGCCGAGGTGGAGAAGCTCACCATCGTCGATGTGATGCACCCCGAGCGCGGCGGCGAAATCTTCGCGTACCCGCGCCCCGGCAAGCCCAACGCCAAGGTGCGCCTGGGTGTCACCCCCGTCACCGGCGGCAAGACGACCTGGGTCCAGTGGGATGCGGCGAAGTACCCGTACCTGGCCACCGTGACGTGGGCGAAGGGCGCCCCGCTCACCATCCTCGTGCAGAACCGGGTGCAGACCGAGCAGCAGCTGCTCGCGGTGGACCCCGCCACGGGCAAGACGCGCGAGCTGCTGGTGGAGAAGGATTCCGCCTGGCTCAACCTGGAGCAGGACTTCCCGCTGTGGCTCGAGGATGGCAGTGGCTTCCTCTGGTACACCGAGCGCAACGGCGGCCCCGAGGTGGAGCAGCGCAAGGCGGACGGCTCGCTGGAGCGCAGCGTGGTGAAGCCGGACGCGGGCTTCCGCGGCATGACGCGCTTCGTCCAGAAGGACCGCACCCTGTACTTCAACGGCGGCCCCAACCCCACGCAGAGCGCGCTGTGGCGCGTGAAGGCGGGCGGCGCGCCGGAGCGCGTGACGGGCAACAAGGACGGCGTCGAAGGCGGCTCCGCCTCACGCGACGGCAACGTGCTCGTCGTCAACGGCTCCAGCCTGAAGAGCATGAGCCGCACCCAGGTGCTGCGCGCGGATGGGACGAAGCTGGGCGAGCTGCCCGAAGTCGCGCAGGAGCCGCCCTTCATCCCCAACACCGAGGTGCGGCAGGTGGGCCCCAAGGGCTTCTGGGCCTCCATCACCCGCCCGCGTGACTTCAAGCCGGGCAAGAAGCTGCCCGTCATCGTGGAGGTCTACGGCGGCCCCACCACCACCGTCGTCCACCACAGCATGGCGGCACACCTGATGCCGCAGTGGATGGCGGACCACGGCTTCATCGTCGTGAAGTTCGACGGGCGCGGCACCCCGCTGCGCGGCGCCGCGTGGGAGCGCGAGGTGAAGTACGACTTCGCCACCATCACGATTGAAGACCAGGCCGCCGCCATCCAGGAGCTGGCGAAGGTGCTGCCGGAAATCGACATCAACCGCGTGGGCATCGAGGGCTGGAGCTTCGGCGGCTACATGGCCGCGCTCGCCGCCCTCAAGCGCCCGGACGTCTTCAAGGCCGCGGTGGCCGGCGCCCCGGTGGTGGACTGGCTCGACTACGACACCCACTACACCGAGCGCTACCTGGGCCTGCCCCAGGAGCACCCGGAGGCGTACGAGAAGAGCTCGCTGCTCACCTACGCGAAGACGGACAAGCCCATTGGCAAGCTGCTGCTCATCCACGGCACCGCGGATGACAACGTGTACTTCTTCCACACGCTCAAGCTCAGCGATGCGCTCTTCCGCGCCGGCAAGCCCCATGAACTCCTGCCGCTCAGCGGCCTGACGCACATGGTGCCGGACCCGCTGGTGAAGGAGCGCCAGTGGGAGCGCGTCATGGAGCACTTCAAGAAGAACCTGTGATGTGATTCCGGGCTCCGGGCGTTCGCGCCCGGGGCCTGTCCCCGTACCCCGCAAAAGCAAGAGGCCCGGTTCCCTCAACTCCAGGGGCGGGCCTCCGTTCATCGGCCCTCCGCGCGGAAGGGCCAGGACCTACGACGACGTTTCAGCCCGCGCGAACGTTCTGCGCCTGCAGACCCTTGGGGCCGCGCGTCACCTCGAACTCCACCTTCTGACCCTCGGCGAGGGTGCGGAAGCCATCCATGTTGATGGCGGTGTGGTGGCAGAAAACGTCCTCACCTCCGCCGTCCTGGGTGATGAAGCCGAAGCCCTTCGCGTCGTTGAACCACTTCACGGTACCGGTTGCCATTGCACTTCCTTCAGTCTCGCGGGGCGACGTGTGAGAGCCGCCCGTTCTTCCCGCCCCCCGACGACCGGGAGACAATGTCCAGTTGTAGTGAAACGCCTGCCTGGAAGTCCAGCCAGCGGCCTGGAATGCCCGAGTTGCACTGAGCTCGGGCCTCCCTGGTAAGTCGCGGCGCGGCGCGTCACCTACAACTCAGACGTCGAGGAGAAGGCGCTCCGGGTCCTCGATGCACTCCTTCACGCGCACGAGGAACTGGACGGCCTCGCGGCCATCGATGAGCCGGTGGTCGTAGGTGAGTGCGACATACATGATGGGGCGGATGACAATCTGCCCGTCGCGGACGACGGCGCGGTCCACGATGTTGTGCATGCCCAGGATGCCCGTCTGCGGCGGGTTGATGATGGGCGTGGACAGCATGGAACCGAAGATGCCGCCGTTGGTGATGGTGAAGGTGCCGCCCTGGAGGTCGGCCAGGCCCAGCTTGTCGTTGCGAGCCCGGGTGCCCAGGTCCGCGACGCCCTTCTCCAGCTCCGCCAGGGACAGCTTGTCCGCGTTGCGCAGGACGGGGACGACGAGGCCGCGGCTGCCGCTCACCGCCACGCCGATGTCGTAGTAGTGCTTGAAGATGACGTCTTCGCCGTCAATCTCCGCGTTGACCTGGGGAAAGGCCTTGAGGGCTTCAATCGACGCGCGGACGAAGAAGCTCATGAAGCCCAGCTTCACGCCGTGCTTCGCCTGGAACTTCTCGTTGTACTTCTTGCGCAGCGCCATCACCTCGCCCATGTCCACCTCGTTGAAGGTGGTGAGCAGGGCGGCGTTGGACTGGGCCTGGATGAGGCGCTCCGCCACGCGCTTGCGCAGGGGCGTCATGCGGACGCGCTCCTCGCGGGCGGCGTTGGGGCGGGGGCCCGAGGGC
>NZ_JABUMQ010000038.1:0-47055 GCF_013336645.1 Myxococcus sp. CA039A
CCCCGGAAGCGCTCCCGCACCCCCGTCCCGGACAGCGTCGCCACGCCGTCATGCAGGGCCACGGTGCCGCCGCCCGCGGGCTCTCCGTCCACCAGCGCGAGGAAGCAGGTGGTGCCCGACATCGACGCCGTGCCCAACATGAGCGAGGCCTCCGCGTCCGACACCTCCTCGCGTCCGAGAAAGCCCTGGGCCACCGTGCGCGAGAAGACCTCCGCCTCGCCAGGGCGAAGGGGACGAACCTCCGCGACTGTCGGCGGAGTGGGACTTCCCGGCAACTCGCGCACGAGCACCTGCTGGAACTCGCCCACCTGGTAGCCCCGCTGTGCCAGCCCCTGGGCCAGCGTGTGATGGGCGAAGGGCAGCAGGTCTATCTGGAGCACGCCGCCGCCCTGGCCCAGATGGGACTCCACCCGGTCCAGGTCCTCGGCGCTGACGGGCCCTTCCAAGCCCAGCGCGAGCGCCTGCGTGAGGGGCGAGTCGGGGCCGTTGAAGAGGGCCAGGCCCCCCGCGACTTGAAGGACACCGGAGGGCGGCGTGGCCCCGCGATTCTGCGCGGCCTGGGCCAGCTCCAGGCGTCGGGCGAGCAAGGGGTCCACGACCAGACGTGACGGCGAAGAAGAGGGCTGCATGGCGCGCACCCTCATCCACGACGGACGGCGGCGTCTACCGGCTTCCGGCGCCGCTTGTCACAATCGTGCGCTGCTTCACGCCCGCCGCGCACGGCGGAAGCGCGCGGGCGTGGCGCCATGACGGGCACGGAACAGCGCCGTGAAGTGACTCTGGCTGCAGAAGCCGGTCGCCTGCGCCACGTCCCCCAGTGGCAGCGCGCTGGTGACGAGCAGCTCCCGGGCCCGCTCCAGTCTCCGCGTCAGGACGAAGCGGTGCGGCGTGCTCCCCGTCGCCCGCTTGAAGCTCCGAGCGAAGTGCGACGGGCTCAGCCCCACCACTCCCGCAAGCGCCTCCAGTCCCAGCGGGCCGTCCAGGTTCGCCTCCACGAAGTCGGTGACGCGACGAAGCTGCCAGGTCGCGAGGCCCACCGCCTGGAGGCTCGCGCGCCGCCGCTGCCCATCCAGCCGCAACAGCCGCAGCCCCACCACCGTGGCCAGCGCCTCCATCTCCAACCGCGCGGGTGGCAGGCCGTCACGCAGCGCCTCGCCGCTGGCGCGCAGCAGCTCCCGCAGCACCGGGTCTCTCTGACACGCGGACGGAATGGACCGCAGTCCGCGCCCCGCGCCGGACTCCCCGCTGAGCACGGCGAGCCGCTCCGGGTGCAGGAAGAAGGACACCACCTGGGCGCCTTCCGCCCACGCGAAGGCATGGGGCTGCTTGGGGCTGACGACGCCCACCTCCTCGCAGGTCACGCGAAGGTCCACCGGACGCCCGGCGGGCCGCCACCGTCCCTGGAGGGACTGGCGGACCAGCGGCATGAGCAGCTGCGACTCCGGATGATGGTGCTCCGCCGTGCACACTTGTTGATGCTGGTAGAGGGCCACGCCCACGCCCTCCCAGGCCACCGAGGCCAGGGGTTCCATCCGTCTCGCAGGTCCTGTCACGTGGCGCTCCAGCTCGGGTCGGCTTCCAGGGCGACGCCAGCGTATGTCCAGATTCATGAACATCGCAGCGCCAGCCGAGCGGGACCTCACACGGGCCGCGAATGAGTTCAACGCGGAACGTCGTGTTCGCACGGCACCTTCGCTTCCGTGCTACGCAACGCAATCCTCGCCTCACCGTTCGCCGCTCCAATCCCTCCCCCGCCCCACTCGTGAACTCGCGCATCCCTGGCCCTGGAATCGACCCTGCACCTCCTCGCGCGGTGGACCCGGCCCGCGTGTGGATGGTCGATGACAGCGCCATGCAGATGGAGCGGGCTCGCGCGCTCCTGTCGAAGCACCACGCGGTCGAGACCTTCCGCGACGCGGAGACGATGCTCGAGCGGCTCACCCAGGGTCCGCCTCCCGACGTGCTCCTGCTGGACTGGCAGTTGCCGGGCGTTTCGGGCCTGGATGCGTGCCGCTATGTGCGCGAGCACTACGATGACGTCTCGCTGCCCATCCTGATTCTCTCCGCGCGCGGAGCCCACGCGGACTTCACGGAGGGACTGCGCGCCGGGGCCAGCGACTACGTCGCCAAGCCCTATGACGACGCGGAGCTGCTCGCGCGCGTGGGCAGCCTCCTGCGCATCCGGGCCCAGGGGCAGCAGCTGCGCGAGCGCGAGGCGTACCTGGCGACGACGCTCTCCAGCATCGGCGACGCCGTCATCACCACGGACCGGGCCGGGCGCATCACCTTCCTCAACCCCGTGGCCGAGCGGGTCACCGGCTGGCATGACTCGGACGCGCGCCAGCGTCCCGTGTCGGAGGTCTTCCGCCTCATCGACGCGGGCACGCGGGCCCCGGTGGAGGACCCCGTGGGCCGCGTGCTCACGCTCGGCACGCCCCAGGGACTCATCGGGGCCACGCTGCTGTCGCGCAAGGACGGCTCCGAAGTCCCCATCGAGGACAGCGCCGCCCCCATCCGCGTGGGCGCGAGCGACCTGACCGGCGCCGTGCTCGTCTTCCGCGACGTCACCGAGCAGACGCGCGTGAGGCGACACAGTGAAGCCCTGGACGCGAAGATTCGCGCCAGCGAGGCCGAGCTGCGCGTGCTGCTCGACGCCATCCCCGTCCTCGTCTCGTATGTCGCACCGGACGAGACCTACGGCCGGGTCAACAAGGCCTATGAGGAGTGGTTCGGGATTGAGCAGGACAGCCTCCGGGGAAGGTCCATCCGGGAGGTCATCGGGGAGGCGGCGTACGCCGTGCTCGGCCCGTACGTGAAGCGAGGCCTCGCGGGCGAGAGCTTCTCGTTCGAGCAGCACGACGTCCCCTATCGCCTGGGCGGCACGCGCGACGTGAAGGTGACCTTCATCGCGCACCGGGAGCCGGGGCAGGACCCGGGCGGTTATGTGGCGCTGCTCCAGGACATCACCGCCGAGCGGAGGCTGGCGAAGGAGCGAGAGCACTCGGTCGAGCAGCAGCGGCGGCAAGCGGAGTTCGAACAGCAGCTCATCGGCATCGTGAGCCATGACCTGCGCAATCCCCTGGGCGCCATCCTGATGGGGGCCGCCCGGCTGAACCAGCAGGACGGGCTGGACCCGGGTGTCCGCAAGCTGGCGGCCCGCATCCAGTCCTCCGCCGCGCGCGCGGTGCGGATGGTGAACGAGCTGCTGGACTTCACCCAGGCCCGGATGGGCGGCGGCATCCGGATTGAGTGTGGCCCCACGGACCTCCACGCCTTGATACGCGCCATGGTGGAGGAGGTGGAAGCGGCCAACCCCTCCGCCCGGGTCCGCGTGGAGCTGCGCGGAAACGGGCAGGGCTCGTGGGATGGGGACCGGCTCTCCCAGGTGCTCCAGAACCTGGTGACGAATGCCCTGAAGTACGGCGAGCCGGAGACGCCCATCCACGTCGCCTGTCAGGGCGACGGCGAGCAGGTGACGTTCAGCGTGCACAACATGGGGGCGCCCATTCCGGAGGACCAGCTCCCCGCCCTCTTCCAGCCCTTCCAGCGGGGCACCGACGGCGTGGACAAGGCGGGCCGCAGCGTGGGACTCGGCCTGTTCATCGTGAAGTCGATTGTCGACGCGCACGGGGGCCGCATCGACGTGCGGTCCTCGACAGACAAAGGCACCACGTTCATCGTGACCCTGCCCCGCCACGCGCGCAGCTCGGCGCCTCGCTGAAGTCCTCTCTCGACGGCGAGCCGCGGCCCCTCTGAATGAAGGGCCGCGCCCGGGAGCTCACTTCTCGAGGTCGCCGAGAATCTTCCCGATGGGCGACGGCGTGCCCAGCATCTTCTGGAACGGGTTCCGGGTGTCCGAGCCCGCGTCATAGTTGCCGAGGTTGACGTCGTTCTGGTTCCGGTCCGGCAGCATGCCCGAGTAGTCCTGGCGGGACGGCAGCCCGTGCTCCTGGCGAATCTTGTTCTCGGTGGGGGCCCAGCCCGCGGGCGTGTGCGGCGTGGGACGCAGGCCCACCGTCTCGAACTCCTCGCGCAGACGCAGGCGCGTCTCGACGGTGTCCTTCATGTTGGCGGAGTGTTCGGGGAAGCGCTTGAAGACGTCCGCGTCGTGGTGCTTGCTGGCCGCCAGCGGGCTCACCTGCACGCCATTGGCCGCGCGCCAGGCGTGGACCGACTCGTGGCCCAGGCTGTTGAAGCGCTGCCCCGGGGCGTTCTCGTTGTAGTTGATGCGGCTGGCGGTGCCCGCTCCGGGCTGGCCCTCGTAGCGGTACGCGGGGCGGAGCGAGTCGAGGCCGCCGTTGTGCCGGGGCGCGTGCGACATGGGCATCGCGGCGTCGCGGCCCGAGTAGATGTCCGCCACCGTCAGCGGGTTGCGCTGCGTGCCGATGGCCCCCGGATTCACGTGGGAGGTCCGGTCATTGAGCTCCGTCATCAACCGGCCGCCCTCGGGCTTGCTCGTCAGCCGGTGCGTGGAGTCGCGGACATCCGAGGTGAAGTCGGCGAAGTCCGCGCCCGACTGGCCGCTGTCGCGGCGGGTCCGGATGCCCTGGAGGTCCGGGTGCGCCACGCCGTAGTCCGTCGGCTTGAGGTTGTTCTTGCCGTTCTGGAGCTCGGCGGGGGTCGGGCGGGGAGCGTCGGGCTTCGGGGCCGACTCGGTCTTCTTCGGCGGGCTCTTCTCCGGCGACTTCGGCGAGCTCGTCTCCAGCTTCGGGGGAGCGCTGGTGCTCCGGGAACGCGAGCTGGGGGAGGAGGACGGGGACCGAAGGGAAGACGGCTTGGAGCGGAGCTTCATGGGGGATCGCCTCTGGAGGGAGTCGGTGACGAGGCTCCCTAGAGCATCCGGTGTGCCAGCCTCCCCGTGGCGAACAGCGGCCGTGGAGCGCCCTGATTTCAAGAGGTTCCACCAGGCGTGGGGCTCTTCGGAGCGCCTTGGCTGATGACCGTGAACAAGGGGCTGATGACCGCCGTCATCAGGCGCGGCGCCCTCCAGACTGGCAAACCCCGGGGTGGGCGCCTAGAAGCACGCCCTTCATCCACCCAAGGCTCATCCATCGTATGAATCGAAAGAACGTGCTCAGCACCCTGCTCGCACTGGGACTGCTGACGACCGTGAGTGCCCAGGCCGAGGTGTTGTTCTCCCAGGCCAACCTCCTGCTCAACAAGAACCAGCTCTCCGCGGTGAACTATCGCGGCAAGGGGCTGTCGATTCCCGTCGGGACCAAGGTCGAGGTCCTCAAGCGGAGCGACGACGAGGTGCGCTGCAAGGTGCTCGACTCGGGGGCCGAGTTCAAGTTCGTCTCCCACAAGAGCCTGGGCAAGAGCGCCGTCGCGCTGTTCCCCGGCTTCTTCGCGGCGACGGACCCCGCGGCGCGAATCGCCGCGCTCACGCCGGAAGAGCAGAAGCAGGTCAAGGCGGGTGAGCTGGCCAAGGGCATGTCCCGGGACGCGGTGCTGCTGACCGTGGGGCCGCCGCCGCCGCACCGGACGCTGTCGCTCGAGAGCACCAAGTGGACCTACTGGAGCTCGAAGTTCTCCACGTTCGACGTGGTCTTCGACAGCGCGGGCAAGGTGGTTTCGTTCGGCGATGAGCCGGCGCCCGCCCCCGCCCCCGTCCCCACGGAGAAGGTCTTCCACCACGCGACGGCGAACTTCCACTTCGAGGGCGACACCCTGTCCTGGGTGAACTACCTCAAGGGCCCCATCCTCCCGTTCAACACCCGGGTGGAGGTGCTGGACAAGAGCGACTCGAAGGTGAGCTTCAAGATCGTGGAGACGGGCAAGGAGTTCGTGTTCGAGAATGACTCGCGCTCTGGTGCGGACACCTGGGCGCTGTTCCAGGCCGCGTTCGCCCCCGAGGACCAGGCCCCCAAGCTCGCGACGCTGTCGGCGGAGGACCGCAAGAAGGTCTCCGCGTCGGAGGTGGTGACCGGCATGTCCCGCACCGCCGTGCGCATGGCGTGGGGCCCTCCTCCTCCGCACGAGACGCCCTCGTTCGACTCCACCGTCTGGACCTACTGGAAGAGCAAGATCTCCAAGGTGAAGGTCACGTTCGACAAGGACGACAAGGTCGCCTCCATCGAATAGCGGCGCGCCTCATCAGCGGCTGTCCTGGGGCCGCCTCAGCTCCAGGACAGCCGAAGGTCGCCGTCGGTCAGCGCTTCGCCAGGAGCGAACGCGGGTCGAAGGTGACGCGAATGCGGGAGATGCGCCCGTTCTCGACGTGGCTCCAGTTCGCGACCGGAATCGGAGCTCCGTCGGAGGGATGAATCTCGAACCAGGTCATCACCTCGGCACCGTCCACGAAGCGGTGCAGCACCGTCACCTGGGGCGACACCTTCCACATTCCGTTGACCAGCCCCTTCACGCACGCGTCGGCCCCATCCGCCGTCCCCAGCGCACCGACGAAGCTCACGTCGGGCGCGAGCGTGCCGCGCAACTTCGCCTCGTCCTTCTCGCTCCAGGCGTCGAAGTACGCCTTCACCACTTCCGCTGGACTTCCCATGTCGACCTCCGAAAGAGCCTCCACCCTCTCCCAGGGCGCTGACACCGGTGTGTCAGGATTGAGCGAACTGCTTTCCGGTCAACGCAAGGCGAAGCGCCGCCTGTAGGCGTCGGGCGTCAGCCCCGTGCGAGCCTTGAAGCGGCGGCGGAACGACGTGGTGTCCGCGTAGCCCACGGCCTGGGAGATGTCCTCCACGGTGCGAGGAGTCGTCTCCAGGAGGCGCCGGGCGGCCTCGACGCGCAGGCGCTGGACGTAATCCAGCGGCGTGTCACCCGTGGCCTTGCGGAAGCGGCGCAACAGCGTGCGCTCTCCCAGGCTCGCGGCCACGGCGGCGCCCGACAGGCTCACCGGGCCGGAGAGGTGGGCCTCCAGCCACTCCTGGGCGCGCAGCACGGCATCGTCCCCGTGGCCCCGAGGCGCGGCATGCACCGCATAGGGCGCCTGGAACCGACGGCCGGGCTCCACCAGGAGCATCTTCGCGCACAGCGCCGCCAGCTCCGGTGAGGCGTGCTTCGCCACCAGATGCAGGCAGAGGTCCAGATACGCCGTCACGCCACCCGCGGTGAGCACGTCGCCGTGGTCCACCAGGAGCAGCTCCGGCTTGAGCGCCACGCGCGGATAGCGCGCCTCGAAGTCCTGGGCGAGTCCCCAGTGGGTGGTGGCCTCCCGCCCATCCAGGAGGCCCGTCTTCGCGAGCAGGAAGGCACCGGCGCATACCGCCGCCAGCTGCGCGCCCTTCGCGTGCTGCCCCAGAAGCCAGTCCGCCGTGGAGCGCTCGGCCACGCTGCCCTCCAGGTTGCCGATGACGGCGGGGACGAAGACGACGTCGAAGCAGTCGGTGGGGGCCGGCACCCGCGCGGAGGCCAGCTCCAGGCCATGGAAGCTCCGGACGGGGCCGGCGCGAGCGGACACCAGCTCGGCCGTGAAGGGCTCGCTCCGGCCCTGCTCGCGGCTCAGGAGGTTGGCCATGGCGAACACATCCAGCGGGCCTGTCACGCTGGAGGCCACGCAGCCCTCCAGGGCCAACACCGCGATGTGGAGTGACGAGGACCTGGCAGCCATGAGCGCTTGTCGGTTTCCGCCCGGACTTTGTCAATCCGAGCACTCCTGCCGGGAGCGGCGTCTGGATATTCAGCCGGACAACAGACGAGAACCCGCTGGAGGAGAACACCCATGGACACGCCCCTGGAAAACGCCGCCCTGCTGCTCATCGACATCCAGAATGACTACTTCCCCGGAGGTCGGTTCGAGCTGGACGGCGCCGACGCGGCGGCCGGCAAGGCACGGGCGGCGCTCGACTTCTTCCGTGAGCGGGGCCTGCCGGTCATCCACATCCGCCACGAGTCGCCGCAGCCCGGGGCCACGTTCTTCCTGCCGGGGACTCCGGGGGCGGAGATTCATTCCCGCGTCGAGCCCCGGCCCGGCGAAGCGGTGGTGCTCAAGCACTTCCCCAACAGCTTCCGGGAGACGGACCTCCAGGAGCGCCTCCGGGCCCTGGGCGTGAAGCACCTGGTCGTCACCGGGATGATGACGCTCATGTGCGTGGACGCCACGGCGCGCGCGGCGGCGGACCAGGGCTACGCGGTCACCATCCTCCACGATGCCTGCGCGGCCCGGAGCCTGGAGTTCAACGGCCAGCACGTCTCCGCGCCGCAGGTCCACGCCGCGTTCCTCGCGGCGCTCGGCATGGGCTACGGCAAGCTCGTACCGACGGCCGAGTTCCTCGCCCAGTCCGGACGCTAGCGCCAATGCCGGTCAGTGAGGGCGGGGGCGTTTCACCCACTTCTTGTCGTAGTTGCTCATCTTTACAACTCGTGGGTAGCGCCTCTCGCTTCTTCGTTCCGGGAGTAGCAGCAGTCCCAGTGCCTGCGCAGGTCGAGCAGGTGCTCCGGAATCCGTCCGGGAGCCAGCGGCGGAGTCGACCAGACCAGCCATGCGTTGCGGATGAGCGACAGCGCATTGACGAAGCTGATGCGCGTCGGCTCCACGCCGGCCTCATCCGCGGCTCACTCCATCTCAACACGCACCAGCTTGGTAGGCCCATGCAAGGGCCACCTAACTGATCGGCATTGCGCCTGGCGCGGAGGCCGCATCGGTGTCGGGCGTGGCGGAGCGGCTTGCCGGTACGTCTCCACGAGCCGCGCTTCGCGATGTGGCGGAGATGCGCACCGGTTCATCCTCGCGAGCCGCGCTGCGCGATGTGGCCGAGAGCTTGCCCGTTCACCCTCGCGAGCCGCGCTTCGCGGCGTAGCGTGCCCTCCTGGCATGGCGCTCAGGGGTGGGCGCCTGGTGCGCTCGTGATAGCGTCCCCGCATGAAAAGGGTTGAGTGCACGGAGGTGTTCCCCCGGTCCGCGCCCGCGTCACCGCGCGCGGCGCCCACCATCGTCGCGAAGGACACGCTCCCCTTCGTCGAGTTCCTCGCCTTCGAGCCGCGAGGCTCGCTCCTGGTCGTCGAGTCCCCCGACCTCGCCCGTGAGCTTGGGCGGCTGCGGCGACGGAGCGGACCCCGCTTCGACCTTGAGGCCGAGCTCCCAGGCCTCATCGGCCCGGGGGCGCTCTCGCCGGACGGACGCTGGCTCCTCGCGGGAGGCGCGCGCATCGGCGGGCAGCATGCCTGCTGCCAGTTGATCGACCTGCACTCCTTCCAGGTCGTCCACACGCTGCCCGTCATGCGGCCCTTCGTATGGGTCGACGACGCGCACTTCATCGCCCAGTCCCCGAACTGGAAGCTCGCGTTCCCGGACGGGAACCCGGTGAGGTCCGAGACGCGCAGGGTGGACCCGGCCCTCGCCGCCGCGCATCCCGCGCTCGTGACGCCGGAGCCGTCCCTGGTGAGGATCTCCCTGGCCACGCTCACCTGCGAACCCCTGCTGCCCGCCTTGTTGTTCGACGAGGAGGTGAAGGCGGTCCTGTCCCCGGACCGAGACATCCTCTACTCCACCACCCATTACTCCCGCATCAGCGCGATCCGACTCACCGACGCCCGGCTGCTGTGGCAGCGCCCGCCGTCTCGGAATGTCATCGACGGCACCGTCACGGACCTGGCGCTCGACCCCGCGTTGCACCGCCTGGTGACCGTTGGTGGCGGGATGAGCCATGACATGCTCGTGCTCGACGCAACGAGCGGCGAGGAACTCGCGCGCCACTCCTTGTCGATGCTCGCGCGCGGCCTGACGACGGGCCCGTCCACGCGAGGGGCCGCCCTCGGCTTCCGCGCGGATGGACTGGGAGTCATCGTCACCAACAACGGCCTCGTCATCGAACTCGGCAAGGAGGGGCGCTGGAGCGCGTACAAGGCCGGAAGCCGCGCGTTCCGCGCCCTCGCGTTCTCCCGCGATGGGGCCTCCCTGGCCCTTGGTGGAGGGGAGAAGAACCTGCGCGCCGTCCCGCTCCCTCCAATCGAGGCGCGCCCCTGAGCGCGGCGGCGCACCGGGTCCACCGCCGATTCGTTTCTGTGTTGTAAATGACATCCGGGTAAAGGATGGGGCGGTGGAGCCGAGCCAGGAAGCCCCCGTGCCTTCGGAAGTCACCGCGAACCGTATCGTCCCCCACGTCGTTCCCTCGCAAGAAGTGGGTGGAACGCCCCGCCCTCACTGACCGGCATTGGCGCTAGAGAGGCACCTCGGGACGAGAGCACGGCCGGGCAAGACAGGGGACTGACGGCTTCGCGTAGGATGGCGCTGTGAACGAGCCAGAACCGTCTGACCTCGCGACGATGCAGGTGGCGACCCTGCGCGGACTCGCCGAGCAGGCGTTGCTCGCTCAGCAAGGTGAGGCCACGCTCGACGTCGAGGCGCTGAGCGCGAGGCTGCGAGAAGTCGTTGAGCGGGGCGGGCCTCCCGCCCTGGGCGAGGTCCTGTTGGGCCTGCTTCAATCCAGGGCGCTGACGCATGTGCGCGACCGCCGTGGACAGTCGTGTCGGAAGCTCGCGGTGGAGGCGCTGCGCTCACTCGATGTCCCAGAGGCACGCGAGGTACCCGAAGAGGACCTGGCCTTCGCGAACGCCCGGCCTCCACGTCTCCCCCGCTGGCTGGTCCCCATCGCGGCCACACTCACCGCGCTCGGCGGTACCGTCGCCCTGCTGCTGGGGCTCATCCTTCCCGTCGTGGTGAATTTCCTCGCCAATCGCTACGAGTTCCCGCCCGTCTCCAATCTGATGGAGGGGCTGCTCGGAGGCGTGACCTTCTGGCGTGCCGTCAAGCTGGTCATCAACGCGGAGAGCCAACCCGAGGACCTCCGCGCATTGATGCTGCTCGCGGCGGCGAGCGTCGTCCTCTTCCTGCTGGACCTCCCCTACTTCCTCAACGGAGGTCCCAATGCCCTCACCGCGCCGCTGTTCGTCGGGGTTCCCTCGGCGCTGACGGCGCTGCTCCTCGGGGCCATGGGCGTTCGGCCCGCCTGGCGTTCGTGAGCCTCACCCACCTTGGAGAAGACCGAGCTGGCGGAGCGGTGGGAGATGCGTTGATAGCGGGCATACGCCTCCACGAGCGCGGTGCGCATGGCCGTGGGCTCCGTGGGCCCATGCCGCGCCACGGTGGTGGCCAGCGCCTCCAGGAGATAGGCCTCCGGCGCCATCAGCGTTCGCGTGAGCGCGACGGGGCTTACGCCCAGCGTCTTCAGCACCGGGCCGAAGAACTGCTCACTCATGCAGGCCAGGACGACGACGGGCCTTGGCGTGGCACCTGGCGGCGTCTCCACCTGAGGCGGCGCGCGGTCCATCAGCCGGTCATGTCCGGCCCACACCAGCAGGTCGGCCCGGCTCGCGCCCGCCGCCGCACGAAGGAAGTCCTCCAGCGCGGTGTCAATCCGGTCGCCCGCATAGGCATGGAGCCGCAGCCGCACGGGCCGCTCTCCCCTGCCGGCGGTCCGCTCCAGGACGAGCACGCGCAACACCGCGGACTCCGCCGGCCCCGCCTCGCGGCTCACCACCTTGAATCCCGGGGCCCGTGAGAGGAACCGCTCCGCGCCATACATCGCGCCCCAGTAGAGGTTCGTCTCCAGGGCACGAGGTGCACCCGCCGGTGCACGGCCACACTGAATCAAGGCGTTGTCACACAGCGGGACGAAGACCTCGACCTCCACCGCCGCCACGGGAGGCACGGCGAGCAGGCTCAGCAACACGAGGGTCAGCAAGAAGGACCTCCAGGAGTGACTCGAAGAGACACCCCCGGCCCATCCAGCCGTTCCATCGAGCGTGAAGTTCGCCCCCGCGCCTACCCGTCCGTTACTGCCACTTGTAGACGAGGCCCTGCGCGTTGAGGCCCCACACGGAGCCATCGCCCGCGGCGGAGATGTTGCGCAGCGCGCCGGGCACCTTCTGCCAGGCCGTCCCACTCCACTGGTAGACCTGGTCCGAGCCGTCCAGCGCCCAGATGTTCTTCACGTTGCCCACGGACACGAACGTCATTCCGGCGGGGATGTTCCAGGTCCACTTCGTGCCGTCCCAGCGGAGCACGCGGTTGGAGTCCGCGGGATTCGTCGCCCACAGCTCGCCATCCGCGCCCACGGAGAGCTGGCTGACGCAGCAGCCCTTCTTCTCCCACGCGGAGCCGGTCCACCGGAACAACGAGCCCCCGTTGTCCAGCCCCCAGGCCGTGGTCGCGTTGATGGCGGTGACCTGCTTCATGCCCGTGGGCATGTTCCAGGTCCACTTGTTGCCCGTCGCATCCCACTTCAACACGCGCAGCGAGTCCGGGGGATTGGTGGCCCACAGCGTCCCATCCGAGGCCGTGGAGATGTTCGTCACCGTGCCGCCCATCTTCTGCCAGGTCGCGCCCGTCCACTTCCAGTTGAAGCCCGCGGTATCAAGGCCCCAGACGGCGTTCGCGCTCCCCACGGAGATCTGCTTGAGCGTCGCGCCCTGGGGACCCGGCTGCAGCACCCACTGCGGCGTCGGAGACGCCAGCAAATCACTCCACTTCATGGTGATTTTCGCATCCGACTGACCCGCGAACGTCACCGTCTTGTCCGTGGTGCTCACGGTGATGCCGTACACGTAACGCGCACCCGGCTTCTCCCACTGCGCGACGACCTTGCCCGCGGCGTCGTACGCGACGATGCCCATGCCGACGCGGTTGTCCGTGTAGCTGAAGGCCCAGATGGTGTAGCCCTTCCACTTGATGACCGGACAGGTGGCGGCGGCCGCTCCGGTGCCTGGCCCCTGCGTACACGTGACCTTCATCCCGGAGGGAATCGCGGGCGTCGGCGCGGGAGGAACCAGGACGACCACGGGAGGTGGCACCAGCTCGTCCCAGGTCATGGTGATCTTCGCGTCCGTCTGCCCGGCGAACGTCACCGTCTTGTTCGTGGGGTTCACCGTGATGCCATACACATAACGCGCGCCCGGCTTCTCCCACTTCGCCGCGAGCGCGCCCGTGGCGTCGTACGCCGCGATGGTCATCCCGATGCGGTTGTCGCCGTAGCTGAGTGCCCAGTACGTGTAGCCGTCGTACTTGAGCACGGGACACGTGGCGGCGGCGGCCCCCGTTCCGGGTCCCTGCGTACAGGTCACCTTGGTGCCGGCGGGAAGCGCGGGAGGGGGGCTCGGCGGGACCTGCGCGATGGCGGGGAGCGGCTGCGCGACCGCCTGGGAGCTGGCGGTGACAGACATCAAGCCCAGACACAGGGCCGCGAGGTTCGCGAACTTCAATGAGGGGTTCATGGGGGCGTGTCGCTTTCGGGGGGTCGAAGTGACTGCGAACAGCCCGAGAGCAACAAGCAGGCCAGTCAGGCTCCATCCATTCCAGAGAGGCGAGGCCCACCCGATGCACGGGGTCGGGTGTGTCAAAAGTCGCTCCTCGCGCTTCTTGACGTGTCCGTTGACGTGTCAGCGCGGTGGGCCGTCTCGACAGCCCCTGGGTTGACCACATCTGCTTCTCCACGCCCACTCCCCCATGGCCTCACGGGTCATCGTCGGCGATGGTCCAGGGATGGGGCGAGCGGGACTTCGCTCCACGGTGAATCTGGAGAGCGCACCATGTCGCGTATCGTCGAGCTGTGGGATGCGTGGAGCGCGCGCCAGACACACGCGGGCCTTGGCGCGCTCTTCGGCGGGGAGTCACTCTCGCGAGAGCAACTGGAGCGCTACGAGGCCGCGTTCTGGCGGCGCGGGTTCGAGCTGCGGGGCGACCTGCGCGAGCTGCTCGAAGCACGGGGCCTTGTGTGGGTCTCTCCCATCGAACTCGACGACGGTGGCGAAGCTCCAGGACTGCGCCTGCTCAGCGAGCCGAGGCTGCTCGACGAACACGACCGCCACCTGGAGCTGGCCGAGCTCAACGGCGTGCCCGGTGCCGAGCAGTGGATGTTGTTCACGACGGAGCGAGACCTCGAGCCCGCCTGGGCGCTCGATGCCCGCTTCGGAGGGATGAGTGGCCCGAGCGTCGGCAAGTACCATCAAGACCTCGTCTGCACCCAGCCCGTGGGCCCCACCGAACCGCTGCCGCTCGCATCTCCCGACGTTCACTCCTGGCTCGCAGCGAGGCTCCAGGACATCGAGGCCCGGTGGCGGAGTCTGCCGCGCGAGGGGCTCGAACAACGCATGCCCCCTCCC
This sequence comes from Myxococcus sp. CA039A, assembly GCF_013336645.1. NCBI lineage: Bacteria > Pseudomonadati > Myxococcota > Myxococcia > Myxococcales > Myxococcaceae > Myxococcus > Myxococcus sp. CA039A. The sequence goes on from NZ_JABUMQ010000038.1 coordinate 14,053, forward strand.
TCAGGCGCGGAGTCCTTCGAGGCACAGCAGGCAGCGGCCCTCACGGCGGCCGAGGCGCGCGTCGCCAGAGGCGGGCTCCGCTGGGAGAAACTCGACGTTGACTGGCGCCGCGTCGCGAGCGGCACGCGCGACACCGCGCTGCTCCAGCGGGTCCTCGAAGGCGTGCGGCAGGACCGCCGTCAAGGACGCCCTGGCATTCCCTTCGACCTGATGGCGCGAGGCGTGGCCTGGCCCTGGGACTACCCAGGTCCGGGGCAGCTCGCGGCACGACTCGATGAACCGGAGCGAAGAAATTTCATGGGCTGGGCCCTCGAACGCGCCGGTGCTCGCTCGCTCGGCGGCGAGGGGCTCCGCTCCGCGCTCGACGCGTTGCACTCGGGAAGCCTTGGCTCCAGAGACCTGCTGCGACAACTCTCGCTCGAAGGGTGGACGGAGCGCGCCATCGACCTCACGACCGCCGAGGGACGCGGTCGGCTCCTCGCGCGTGCCGCGGCGCTCGCGATGTCGGACCCGACCGAGAGCAACGTGGAGCGCGTACTGACCTTGTGCGCCTGCGTTGGTGCGGGGACGCATGGGGCGTGGAACCTGCTCGATGCATGGGACCACCTCGACGCGGTGCTGAACGGGCGGACCCTGCCGGGCGTCGAGGCACGGCTCACGCCAGCAGTCCCTGATTCAGCGCTCGTCACCGAGCTGCGCGCCTGGTTGCTCGCGCACCCCGGGCCCCAGCGCAAGCTCGCGGAGGAGCTGGGCACGGACTGGGCACCCCGGCTGAGCGCGGCGACACCCGCCGACCGCGAACCCCTCACCCGCCTCCTCAAGAGCGCGCTCAAGTCCCCGAAGCTCACGGGCGAACTGGCGGCCCTGCTCGCGCGCCTGAACTGAAGCGAGGACAGGGCCTACCCGGAGCGCTACAAGGACCGCCATGCAAGAGCCCCGGCCTCCACGGACCCTCCACCGAGGCGACCTCTACTGGATGGAGTCCGATGAAGCGCGAGGGTCGATTCCCCCCATCCTGCATCCCCACCTGGTGATTCAGGAGGATGTCTTCAACCACTCGCGCATCCACACCGTGGTCGTCTGCGCGGTGACGTCGAACCTGAAGCGCGCGAACGAGCCGGGCAACGTGCTGCTCGACGTGGGTGAAGGCAACCTGCCGAAGCACAGTGTGCTGGTCGTGTCGCAGGTCTCCTCCGTGGAGAAGACGCGACTGGGCGAGTACATCGGCACGCTCTCCGCGCAGCGGGTGGAGCAGGTGCTCGCGGGCCTGCGATTCCAGCAGGCCGCGTTCTTCAACGGCCGATGACTCGCCACACGGACGACAACCGAGCTCAGGGGCGCTTGCCACCAGCGGGCGCTCGGCGGTCCGCTTGCAACCAGCGGCTCACTTCGTCCAGGTACTCACGCGGGAGCGCATGACCACTGTCGAAGGTCTTGTGCACCTTGCGACGAGACGGGGCCGCGTCGAACAGCGCACGGCTTTCCGCGACAGGGGCGAAGTCATCCTGGTTCGCCGTCAGCAGCAGCCAGTCCTGGTGAATCCGTGACATGTGTCGCGAGGGAGCAATCTCCTCCATCGTCGGCTCGATGTGGGGCGGCACCATCGTGACGAGGTGGGTGACACGAGGCTCACGCGCCGCGAGCACGAGCCCCACCTGGGCGCCCATGCTGTACCCGGCGACGAGCACCCTGGGCGGCTTGCCCTTCGCCAGCACGGCGGTGAGCAGCGCGTGGGCGTCCTTGATGGTGTCGGCAATCATCGCGATATACGGGCCGGGCTCGCCACGGTGAGCCTGCTTGGCGAGCGCCCCAGGCTTCGCCTCGGGGGTGGCCCGCTCCCCGTGTCGTCGCGCATCCAGGAGATAGACGCGGTAGCCGGCCCGCAGCAGCGCGTCCTTCAACACACCGCCATGCGTGGGGGCCGCGTCCGACAGCCAGTCCTCCTTCTTCCGGGTGAGGCCGTGCAGGAGGATGGCCACCGGGGGGTTCGCCGCGCCGCCCTCGGGCTCCAGCACCTGGGTGGGGATGCGTTCTCCGTCCGCGCCCCGCACGTCCAGCGGGGCCCCCGGTTCGGCGGCGTGGGCCAGGGAGGCGGACAGCAGCAGCAGGCACAGCGAGAGCAGGCGAGTCATGTCGGGATTCCTCGAAGTGAGAGGCCCCGCCACCTTGCCAACGCCCACGTCAGCCACGCGTCAACGCCGGGTTGACCTCCGGTTGACGCGGCGACTGATAACCTGGGGCCCTCTCCTTCCAAGGTCCCCTGCCCTCCCGGGCATCCCCATGCGAGTGCTCATCGTCGAAGACAACCGCGACCTCCAGGCGAACATCGCCCGGTTCCTGGGAGCGGACTTCCAGTTGGACTTCGCCACCACGGGGCCGCAGGGACTCACGCTCGCGCTGGGCCATGAATACGACGTCATCGTCCTGGACCTGATGTTGCCGGGTTTGAACGGCATCGAGCTGTGTCAGCGCTACCGGGAGCTCGCGCCCCGGCTGGTCCCCATCCTGATGCTGACCGCGCGGGACACGCTCGAAGACAAGGAGGAGGGCTTTCGCGCGGGCGCGGATGACTACCTCGTGAAGCCGTTCTCCCTGCGCGAGCTGCGCCTGCGCCTGGAGGCCCTGGCGCGGCGCCCCGTGCCTCCAAGTGGACGACGGCTGACGGTGGGACAGCTCACCCTGGAGCCGGACACCGGCTACACGCGGCTGGGCGAGCGCACCGTGCGCCTCAACAGGACGGAGGCGCTCATCTTGAAGCTGCTCATGGAGGCCGCGCCCAAGCCTGTCTCCACGGAGAAGCTGGCCCACCAGCTCTGGGGCGACGAGGCCCCGGAATCCAGCGCCCTGCGCACCCATGTCTATGCCCTGCGAGGCGCGCTCGCGGAGCTGGGGATGAGCCCCTCCATCACCACCCGACGCAATGAGGGCTACAGCCTGGATGCGCCCCAAGACTAGGTCGGTCCGAGGCCTCCTGCTGGGCGCCATGACGCTGTCCGCGGTGCTCGCGCTCGTGCTGATGGGAGCGTTCTTCACCGTCTTCAGCTACGACCTGGAGGACGCCATCTTCGGCCGGCTGGTGGCCACCGAGGCGGACCGGCGCCCGGGTGAAGCCAGCGTCGTCCCGTCCGGCATGACGACCTATGTCGGCCACGCCAGCCTTCCACCGTGGATCCAGGAGTCGGTGCCCAAGGACGCTCCACTCAGCGAGCGCGAGGTGTTCACCCGGGACCATGGCCACTTCCATGTCGCGGTGCGCCCGGACGAGGCCCAGGGACCCACGCGCTACGTGGTCTTCAACACGACGCAGCTGACGAGCACCACGCGCCATCTCCAACGGACAGCCAACCTGCTGGTGACCAGCGCCCTGCTGGCCCTGCTGGGCGCCGCGCTGCTCTCCCGCATCGTCGCGAGACGACTCAGCCGTCCCCTGGAGCAGCTCGTGTCACGGGTGCAAGCGGATGCCACCCCGCGCCCGGAAGAAGACGGCGGCATCGCCGAGGTGCGCGCGCTCGCGGCGGCCCTGCGCGACCGAGACACCCGCATCCAGGAGTTGCTGGAGCGCGAGCGGGCCTTCAACCGCGATGCGAGCCACGAGCTGCGCACGCCGCTGGCCGTGGCCCAGGGCGCGGTGGAGATTCTGGAGCAGGACCCACCGTCGGACGTGGAGACCTTCGAGCGGCTGCGTCAGGCGGTCCACCACATGGGCCTGCTGACCGAGGGCATCCTCTGGCTGGCCCGCGCGGGCCGCACCGACAAGGACTGCGAGTTGGTGCGCATCTCCCGCGAGATGGCCGCGCTGTACGGCGGCCCCCGCCAGCGAGGCGACGTGGAGCTCGTCATCGAAGCGGAGGGCGAGGTCTTCGTGTCGCTGCCAGGGTCCGTGGCGCGGGTGATGCTGGGCAACCTCATCAAGAACGCGCTCGCCTACACGAGCCAGGGACGCATCGTCATCCGCATCTCCCCCGATAGCTGGAGCATCCGCGACACGGGTGTGGGCTTCGGCCGGGTCGAACCCCAACACACGGGCTTCGGCATCGGACTGTCGCTCGTGGAGCGGCTGGCGCGCCGGTTCACCTGGGACATGGCCATCAGTCCCCTGGAGCCGCACGGGACGCAGGTGCGACTCACATGGCCCCGCGAGACCTGACGGCCGCGCGCGTCAGGCGTCAGTCGTCGCGGACATTCCGGACGTCCGGCTTCTTGCAGCCCGGCGTCATGCACAGCCCGCCGATGACGGTGCCGCCACCGAAGCCGGTCTGGAGGTCCAGTTGGCTCGCATGGATGCGAATCCGGACGAAGGGATGGCCACAGCCAAGGTCTTGGTCCAGGTCGGCGTCATGGGCCTCCAGCACCAGCGGCAGTCCTCGAAGCTGGAGCGCGAGCGGCTTGCCCCCCACCTGACGGGACACGAATCGCTCGTGGCGCCATTTGACGAAGCCCTCCGGCAGCGGCCGTTTGACCTCATGGGCGTTCTTGAACTCGAGGAAGACACGCGCACGGGCCCTCGTTGAGCGGGCCGGCTTCACGGCGCGGGCGAACAGCGTGGCCCTGTCACACGGCTCGCATTCATAGAGCCGGAGGGTGCGCGCCTCCGTGTCGGTGTCGAGCGAGGGGATGTGGAACACCCGCGTCGGCTTCACCCGCCGATTGCACTCGGGACAGGCCGCCCGGGCCTTGAGGTCCTCGTCGGAGAGTCGCGCCGGCTGAACGTCCCAGCACCGGGCTCCCGTGAGGCCGAAGGGCGCGGGCAAGCGCCGAGCCTCCTCCGCGCGCTGGAGGATGACCTTCGGCAGGGCCTTCGAGCGCTTCAGCGCCTCGAACTCCCGAACGAGCCAGTCGCCATCCACATCCTCCACCTCGGGTCGGCGGCCATCCACCAGCCACTCGACCACGCCACGGGCCAGGTTCTGGAACGCATCTGGCACACGGTCCTCGACGTTGGGGTCTCCCGCCTGCTTGAGCGCCGCCGCGAGCGCATGGGTGTTCGACTTCGCCTTCGTGCCCCGACGCTTCAAGTAGTCCCCGAAACCGACGCCCGAACGAATCGCGCGCTCATCCAGGTACTGCTCGCCGCGCTTCAGCTCCTTCGCGGTGAGCAGGTCCGGAGCGACGTGCTGGAGGGCCGGCAGATACTCGTCGGGCAGTTCCACCCGGTCGCCACCGAAGCGCCGGATGAAGTCCAGGGCATGGGCGATGGTTTCCTGCTGGTAGGAGGCGGGCAGCGAGCTTCCACTGACTTCTCCCGCCGCCATCCAGCCCGGCTCATCGCGGACGACGGCCTTGACCTCCTCGAACAGGTCCCCCTGCTCCCTGGCCAGTCGCTCCAGGACCTTGCGTGCCGAAGGGCGAAGCTGGCGCACCAGGCCCACGCACCACTGCGAGAAGCTCCACTCGCCCGACATCCCCGGGAGGGCGTAGCGCTTCGGCCAGCCCTCGAGTTCGGACAGCAGCTCGACACGGCGCTTCATCTCGCGGCGGCTCAGCAGCTTGACGCCCGCCAAGGGGAGCAGCTCCTCGTGCGTCACCGCCTCGAACGCGTTGCGCGGTCGGAACACGTTCGCCAGGAAGACGTCCCCTTCGGGCAGCGGAATCCTCAGCTCCATCAGCCGGTCGCGCATGGGCCGCAAGCGCTCCAGGTCCTCGGGCCGCGACTCGATGCCGATGGGCGCGGTGAAGTCACGCTCGCAGCTCGCGCAGGCCACGGCCTCTGGCGCGACGGGCACACCACACGCGCAGCGCAGGGCGTCGGTCCGGGGAGGAACGTACCGCAGCGCCGCTTCCCGGCGGTGCTTCCGCAAGGTGACGAAGTCGGTCTTCACACGCGGGTCGGAGTGACGCACGGACAGCGCGCGCTTCGTGCCTTCCCAGAGGAAGCACCGCACGTCACCGTCGAGCGCGAACACCGCCAACTCGCCACGTCCCCCCTTCCTCACGGCCAGGTCGAGGAGCGCCTCCAGGAACGCGCGCTCCGCCGGAGCCTCCGCGTCGGCCACGGCATAGCAGAGCTCGATGGGACTGGAGAGCCAGCCCAGGTCGACCAGCGGACGCTGACGCAGCTCTTCGAGGCGCTGGGCAACGGAGCGCGTCTGCCCCTCCAGCCGGCTTCGCAGCCAGGCCGCTTCCTTCCTCGGCGCGTTCTTGAATTCGATGCGGACCGCCAGCCCTGTCAGTCCCTTGATGTTCACGCTCACGCTCCCCGAAGTGAAACGCAGCCGCACGGATTACCCGATGGCAAATGTCACCGTCCATCCAAAGCCACTCACGTACCGCCATCGCGGCGCGGGAGTGAAGCCCCGGGAGGTGCCGTGCGCGTCGCACGAGGCTTCGGCATGGGCGCATGCTGACGACAGCGGCCAGGCCGAGGACCCTGCTCCATCCGCGTCACCACCAGACCCGAGTAGGTGTCCGCGTGTTCCTTCAAGTAGGTCACCAGGTCCACCTCCACCACCTCGCCAGCGAAGTGGTCACCGACAATCCACTTCCCGTTCCCGCTGTAGAGCCCGGTATGCCAGACCCAGACAGGGCGGCCCGACAGCTCGCCCACGGCACCCTCCGCGGGATTGGCGTCGAACCCCACCAGCCACAGCACGTCACCGGGCAGGAGCCGGGACACCTCGAGCGAAGAGGACGCCACGGGGGACAGGCCCGACACCGAGGCCCCTAGCTCCTCGGCGGGCACCGACACCGTGGGCAGCACGGAGAAGGACTTCCAGCCACAGCGCCCCACCCGCTCGGCGGCGTAGAACAACACGCCCTGGCAATCGAGCCCCGCGCCGCCTTCCCGCAGGCGCCCACCCAACACATAAGGCACGCCCAACACCTCTCGCGCGGCGAGCACGAAGCGCTCCGCGAGCCGCGCCCGCTCCTCGCGGGGAGTCTCCACCTGGGCATGCACGCGGAGACTCAGCCCCAATCCCATGGCAAGAGCCCACCGAGGAATGAATCCTCTCAGGCTCGCGCCGAATCCCTTGCACTCGAAGGCCATGTCCGGAGCGTGGCACGTCGCGCGGCGGCGCCGCAAAGCGACACACGCGCGGCACATCCCCGACGCCACGGGAACGCGGGCGGCTTTGACACCGGCTGCCGCTCACGCGTTCCCAGCAATGCTGCTAGAGAAACTTGTCCCAGCCGGTCTTGAACCAGTTCTTCACGGCGTCGGCCCTGTCGCCCCAGCTGTTCCCATGGGGCCCAGCGATGTCGATCATCCCGTTGACGCCTCGGGCCTTCAGGTCCTCGGCGGCCTTCACGGGGTCCTTCGAATCGCCCCACACCGAGATGGTGCCGGCGGCGGGGCTCCCAGCGGGCAGGAAGGTCTTGATGGCCTCGTCGGTCAGCTTGTCGTGACGCACCACGAAGGTGGCGGGCCCGCCCAGCTCTTTCGCCAGGTCGACCATCTTCTGTGCATCCGTCCCCTTCACCTCTCCCCCGGTGGGCGGGTTGATGGCCAGGATGGCATTGGGGAAGCGCTCACGAATCTTCGGCCCCCACTCCTGCATGTCCTCGAAGCCCAGGTTGAGCATCAACCGGTCCTCGGAGATGCCCACCTTCTCCAGCTCGTCGAGGACGGCCGGCATCTGGTCGGCCTCCTTGATGTCGAGCTTGAGTCCGCGCCCGGACTCCTTCCCCATCGTCAGCCACTCGTTGAGGGTGAGGTTGTCCCCGTCCTCGTGGTTCTTGTCGTGGCGCATCTCCGGAGAGTCCTTGTTGATCTCCTTCCGGACGTCACCTTCGAACCAGTTCGCGCCGCTGTTCAGCGCGTCCTCGAACTGCTCCTTCGTGTTGGTGCGATGCGCGTTGCGCGCCTCGGAGAGCGGCTGGGTCCCAGACCAGGTGTTGTCCACTGGAGCGGGGGACTCGGCGGACTTCGCGCTGGCGGTGGTGGCCTGGAAGCTGTCCACCTGGGAGTGGCCCTTGGCGACAGTCGCCGGAGCGACGGCCTTCACTTCGGGCGCCGGGGGCGGAGGAGACGGCTTGGGGAGCGGGACGACCCTGGGACCAATCCGACCGCCGTGCTCAAAAGGCATGGTGCATCCTCCGATTCTCAATTGTCGGGGAATGGCACGAAAAGGTGCTTGGGATGCGCCGCCCCCGCCGCTCACAGGTGAAGGACACCGCTCGCCGGCTGCGTGCGGGCCTTCACAGATGCGCCCGCGATTGAGCCCCGCCACGCCCCTAACCTTCTCCTCGCGCTGAGACGTCCACCCCATTCAGCGCCGGGAGAATCGACGTGTCCCACTTCCTTCCCACCCGCAGGGCCCTCCTCGCCGGCGCCGCGGCGACCACCGCCGGACTGGCGCTCCGGCCCGAACCCGCACGGGCCGCCCCCGCGCCCAGGCGTGCGCCGAGCGAGGACCCCGTCCGCCTCTTCTCCAACGAGAACCGCTACGGCCCTTCTGAAGGCGCGAAGCGAGCCATCCGCGAGTCCCTCCACCTCAGCAGCCGCTACGCCACGACCGACAGCGTCAATGTCCTCAAGCGCCTCATCGCCGAGCAGGAGGGCCTGACACCCGAGCACGTCCTGCTCACCGCGGGCTCCTTCGAGGCGCTGACGATCATCGCGGCGGAGTACGCCTCCGGTGGGGGCGGCGTCGTGTGCGCGGACCTGACCTTTCCCGTCCTCGCCAACTACGCCGAGCGCGTCGGAGGGAAGGTGCAGCGCGTTCCGCTCGACGCCACGCTGACGCATGACCTTGCGGCCATGGAGGCCCGCGTGGGCGCGGGCACGAAGCTCGTCTCGGTGTGCAATCCCAACAACCCCACGGGCACCATCGTCGACCCGGCCCGCTTGCGCGCCTTCTGCGAGGCGGTGTCTCCCCGCGCCACCGTGCTGGTGGACGAGGTGTATCTGAACTACCTGGAGCCCGCGCCGGGCCAGTCCATGGTGGACCAGGTGCGCGCGGGAAGCAGCGTCATCATCGCCCGCTCCTTCTCCAAGATTTATGGGCTGGCCGGCATGCGCGTGGGCTACGCCCTGGCCCAGCCCCAGGTCATCCAGCGGTTGTCCGAGCTGCGGATGTCCCTCCCCAACTCCACGTCCATCCTGGCCGCGACGGCGAGCCTTCAGGACAAGCCCTTCCTCGCCCGCATGCGCAAGCTCACCGCCGAGTCTCGCGAGGTCACCACCCGCGTCCTGGACGAACTGGGGATGAAGTACGTCGCGGGCCACGGCAACTTCCTCTGGATTCCCCTGACCCGGCAGCAACTGGACCTGCCCGTGCGCTTCGCCCCCCATGGCTTCCACCTGATGACGAACCCGAACGTCCCCATCTCCATGGACGACTCCGCATTGCGCCTGACGCTGGGCACGGTGGAGGAGATGCGCGCGTTCGGCACCCTCCTGCGCTCCTTGCTGAAGACCTGAGAGCAGCCAGACAGGCGCACGCATCCCCCGAGAGCCCGAGGCGCTCGCGCGTCGTCGGGCTGGATTCACTCTGATAGGTTCCCGCGCATGAAACACCGCCTGGCCCCCGCTCCAGCGTTCTGGACCCTGCAGCTCGGGGGCTGGGGGCTCTACGCCATCCTGCTCATCATCACCTTCTATCCGGCCATCAACGCGGATGGCGGCGCGCTGCACCTGGTGGTGGCCAAGGCACACCGCGCGCTGTACGGACTGGCGCTCACCAGCGTGATGAGGCTGGCCTACCGGCGCCTCTTTCCGGGCACCTTCCGGCGGCAGACGCTCTGGGCCATGGTCACCAGCGCGGCGTTCGGAGTCCTCTGGACGGTGCTGGGTGAGCTGTGGGCCATCTGGCTCTATCCCACGTACGACTGGCATCGACACCAGATGTCGCTTCCCCGGCTCTCGCTGGAATACGGCGTCACGCTGCTGGGCTGGAGCGGGCTCTACTTCGGAATCAAACACGCCCGAGCCTGGCAGGAGGAGCGCGAGCGCGCCCTGCGAGCGGACACCCTGGCGCAGGAGGCGCGGCTCGCGTCCCTGCGTCACCAGATGCACCCGCACTTCCTGTTCAACGCGCTCACCTCCGTGCGCGCCCTCATCGGGGAGGACCCCGCCCGTGCGCGGCGCATGGTGACGGAGATGGCGGACTTCCTGCGCTTCTCGCTCCAGAAGGGGGACTACCCGCATGTCCCGCTGGAGGAGGAGCTGTCCATGGTGCGCAGCTACCTGAGCATCGAGTCGGTGCGCTTCGAGGAGAAGCTGGACGCGAGCCTCTCCGTGGAGCCCGGCACCGAGCAGCTCACCGTGCCGGCGTTCCTCATCCAGCCGCTGGTGGACAACGCGGTGAAGCACGGCCTCGCGTCCGGCGTGCTGCCAGTGCGCGTACGTGTGCGGGTGACGCGGGTGCGGGACGTGCTGCGCATCCAGGTGGACAACACCGGCACGTGGGCGCCCGCGGCGCGCGAGCTGGGCCCCCAGGGCACGGGCACCGGGCTGCGCAACGTGCGCGAGCGACTGGCCCACCTCTACGCGGACCGCGCGAAGCTGGAGACGTCGGAGACGGAGGGATGGGTCCACATCGTCGTCGAGCTCCCCGCCATGGAATGGACCCCGATACTCGCGGAGGAATCGCATGACGCTGCCCCTGCGCGCGTTGCTCGTGGATGACGAGCGGCTCGCCCGAGTCGAGCTGCGCGAGATGCTGTCATCGTCTCCCCATGTGAAGGTCGTGGGCGAGGCGGACAGCGTGAAGTCCGCGCTGGAGCGAATCGAGGAGCTGCGGCCGGAGCTGCTCTTCCTGGACGTGCAGATGCCCGGAGAGGGTGGCTTCGAGCTGCTCGCCCGCCTGCCCGAGCGGCCATTCCAGGTGATTTTCGTCACGGCCCACGACACGCACGCGCTGCGGGCGTTCGAGGTCAACGCGCTGGACTACCTGCTCAAGCCCGTGCATCCGGACCGGCTGGCGCGGGCCGTGGAGCGACTGGTGGAACGGGAGCAGGGTAAACCGGCGCCCGCGCAGGGCCCCACCCGCCAGAAGCTCACCGAGGCGGACGTGCTGTTCCTGGAGAACGGCGCGAAGTCGCGCTTCGTGCGGGTGGAGCAGCTCGTCTGCCTTCGCGGCGCGGGCGACTACGTGGAGCTCGTCACGGCGGACGGCCAGTGCACGCTGTCACCGCGCCCCTTGAAGGAGTGGGAGCTGCGCCTGCCGGAGCGGACCTTCGCGCGCATCCACCGCTCCGCGCTGGTCAACCTGACCTACGTCGAGCGCGTGGACCGGGGCTTGAGCGGCGGGGGTGACGTCTACCTGCGCGGGCTGGAAGCGCCGCTGCCGCTCAGCCGGAGCCATGCGTCGGCGCTGCGCGAGCGGTTCGGCTGACCGGCTGCGCCCGTGAGCGCGCGGCGACTACCTGCCGCGCTGCTCCTGCTCGCGACAGCGCTCCACGAAGTCCAGCACCTCGCGCGACACGGAGCCCTCCGGCAGCGCGAAGTAGCGCGAGACGATATCCACGGTGGCGATGTACTCCGGCAGGTTGTAGCCGTAGAAGACCAGACGCCCGAGCCGCGAACCCTCTCTGGCGCTCAGGTGCTCGCTCAGCGTGGAGCACGCCAGGTCCACCGACTCACGCAGCGAGAGCCCTCCGGTGCCAGCCCCCAGGGCGACCATGGCCACGGAGAGGTCTGCTTCGTCCAACTGCTCCAGCGTCTCCCACAGCTTCACGCAGGCCGCGCGGATGCGCTGCGAGTCCGGGAACGAGCCCCCGTGAATGCCCTCGCGATAGTCCATCACCGCGACGTGGGCCACCCACTTCGCCGTGGGGTGCGCGCCCGCCTCCGTCACCAGCACCTCTCCCGGCGCCATGGGTCCACCGAAGCGCGCATTCAGCGCCGCGAGGATGTGCTCCTGGAAGCCTTCGCCGCACGCCCGGCGGATGGCGCCGGAGACACCCGAGCCGAGCTGGCCATTCGTGTTGGATGCATTGACGAGCACCCGCTCGCGTCCGCTCACCAGACTGCCTTGCACCACTTCGACAGACGACAGCCGTGAGCCCACGTCAGGGCTCTTCAACACCACGTTCGACAAGCGCATGCACGACCTTCCCAGGTCCACTCAAGACAAGCGGGACCCGCCAGAGCACCGGCCGGTCCCGCGAAAAAATTGTAAGGGATTCCGGTGGAGCGGACCTTGGGCCCGCTCTACATCCGGCTCACTCCACGGCGCGCTTCGCCTCGGGGTCGATGACGCGGTTGCCCTTCCACCAGTCATGCTCGCCGTAGCGCTGCTGGGCCCGGTCCACTCCGCCGTAGTTCCCGGTGACGATGTCCGCCAGGTTGGCCAGGGACTCGGAGCCCTCTTTGTAGTACTTGGAATGGTCGCCCATGTTGCTCTTGTCCCCGCGGTCCTTCGCCTCCGCGGTGAACCGGTTGGCGCCGAACTTGTTCTCGGACGGGTCCTGTCCCAGCGGGTCCCCGGGCAGGTTGCTGCCGTTGAGCCAGGACACCACGTCCCGGCTGGCCGAGCCGGACCACACGTGGCCATTGGCGAGCGCGCCGTCGTAGTCCTTCACCGACTTGGCGCTGCCCGCGCCGGGGCTGCCGATGAGCACCAGGTCATCCGCCTGGAGGCCGTTCTTGTCGGCGGCGATGGAGGCGGTGGTGCTGCCATAGCTGTGGCCAATGACAGTCAGGTGCGGCTGGTTTCCGTCCCGCGCGGCGCGGATGCCGGCCACGTCGGCGGCCAGCAGCTTGGCGCCATTCTCCGCGGCGTTGTCGGACGCCACGTTCTGGAAGCCCGGCGCGTCGTAGCCCATCCAGGCCACCGTCGCGACCTCACCCTGCTGCGTGCCCGAGGCCTTGTGGAGCTTGAGCGCGTCGCTGGTGATGTTGTCCATGTAGCCGCGCACGTCCGAGTTCAGGCCCGGCACGCTCACCGACACATGCTTCGCGGTGTCCAGGTTGCCGGCGACGATGGCCGCACGGCCCTCGCCATTGACGAAGGTCGAGTCATAGACGAGCAGCTGCGCGGAGCCCGCCTCCTTCGCCACCCGGTCCAGCTGCGTCTGCACGGCCCGCGCGTTCTCCAGCTGGCGCTGTTGGTCCTTGGAGGGTGACTTCTCCGCGCTGAGCTGGGCGACTTCATTCTTCAGCTGCGTGCGGTTCGCGGTGTCACGCACGGAGGCCGGCAGGCCATCCATGGAGCCGAGCTTCTTGGGGTCCGAGCTGACCACCTGCGACTGCTCCGTGGGCGACAGCTGCTTCCACCAACCCGCGCGGGCCTTCGGGTCCGCGGGCGCGCTGTCCAGCGGCCCCTTGGCGGCGAGCGGCGCATTCTCCCCGGTGAGCTTCTCCGCCCCCGTCTTGCGAGGCCCCTCGAACGCGGAGACCGTCTCCACCTTCTCCACGGGCTTCGCCTTGGGCTTTTCCTTGGCCGCCGTCTGCTGCTCGGCCGCGACGCGCGCGGCCTCCGCTCGGCGACGGGCGGACTCGGCTGCGCTGCTGTTCACAGAGGAGATACCGGCCATGACAGCGCCTCGTGTTGAAGGGGGGATACCTACATCTTCGCGAATCAGCCGAAAATGTTTCCTGACGCCTAGGAAAAACCGAGGGGCGTGATGTGACGCAGGACGTCACACCTTTCGGCTGCGACCCACGGCGCTCCGAGTCACGTTGGCGCAGGCATCGCGCGAACCCGGACGCCAGAAAGCAGAAGGCCCGGGGCCGCTGTTCGCGACCACCGGGCCTTCGTCAACGACTGGGGGCGGGATTACTTCGTGGGGTTGTCCACGCCGTTGTTGGTCCACACGTAGCGCTGAATCCAGTCACCACCGACGCCCAGGCCCGTCTCACGCTGGCGGTCCTGGACGAGCGCGGGGGGCAGGCCCTTGTCCTGGAAGGACGCGGGCACGCGGGTGCCGGACTCGAGGTGCGAGTTGTTGACGACCTCGTACTGGAGGTTGGGCTTGCCGGTCTTCTCGTCGATGCCGGTGCACGTCACCTGCGTGCGGTAGGAGCCGATGAACCACTCCAGCGAGGTGTACTTCTCCTTGCTCTTCTCGTCGGTGCCCGGGCCGGTGAAGCGGTACAGGGCCTTGTCCTTCTGCGCGTCGGTGGCCTCGGCGGGAGGGAACACGTCGCCGGGCTTCGGGTTCGGGTACATCTTGAAGAACTCTTCGGTGACCTGCTGCTGGTGGGGGCGGCCCGCCAGGTCTTCGGTGTACGCGTTGTCGCGCACGGTGACGCGCTCGGTGCCGTTGTCCGTCTTGTCCCAGGTGCCCAGGTCCTTGGGCTTCTCCTCGAGCAGCCAGGTGCCCCACAGCTTGGGCCAGTCACCCTGCAGCTTCTGCCCCGTCACCGGGTCCGTCGTCCGGGTGATGCCTTCCAGGTCCACCTTGCCCAGCGTCTTCAGGCTCTGGGTGATGGAGGAGTCCTTGCCGACGAGCAGCTCCGACGTCTTGGCCAGGGCATCCATGCCGCCCTCGGCCGCCTTCACCAGCTGGTCGGCGGCGCCGTCCGGCAGCACCTTCGTGACGCCGTGGTACGCGGTGCGCAGCCCCGTCTGGAACACGTCGCGGGCCAGGTCCTTCGGGTCGGTGATGGCCTTCTTGAACGCGTCCGTGACGGGGTTGTGCTTCACGTCCTCGAACACGTCCTTGGTCGTGTCGACGACGGCCTTCTTCACGTCGTTGGTCGTGTCGACGACCGCCTTCTTCACGTCCGTCGCCTTGTCGACGACCGTGTCCTTCACGTCGTTGACGGTGTTCGTCACCGTCTTCCGAACGTCGTTGAAGCTGGGGATCTTGAAACCCATGTGGGTGGAACCTCGGGGGGTGTGGGCGGCCAGACTTCGGCTGACTCTGGAGTTATCGGCCCTGGAACGTCGATTGTTTCTTGTAGGCTGAGAACCACGCCCCACCCTTGGATTTCCCCTGAATCCAGGGGGTTGCGAGGACCTTCATGCAGCCACACTCCGACTGGCGCCCCCACGCGCTCGATGGCGCCCTCCTCTGGTTCCACCGGATCACCGGCACGAACCTCCGCGTGGACGGACCCCGGACGCGCCACCTGCGGCGAAGGGCGCCCCGGCTGGTCCTCTTCGGCATCACCAACGCGTGCAACCTCGCGTGCACCTTCTGTTCGAGAGAGCGGGAAGCGAAGAGCGAGTGGACGGTGGACTCCGCCTTCGACGTGCTGGCGGGCCTGGCCCGCGCGGGCACGCTGGAGGTCGCGTTCGGTGGCGGCGAGCCCCTCGCCTTTCGTGGCCTCGATGAGCTGGTGCGGCGGCTGTCGAACGAGACGCCGCTCGCCATCCACTTCACCACCAACGGGATGCTGCTCTCCGACGAGCGACTCGCACGACTCGCGCCCCACCTGGGAGAGGTCCGCGTGTCGCTCTACGACGACAACGACTGGGAGGCGTGTGTCGAGCGGCTCGCCCGCGCCGGACAGACGTTCGGCGTGAACATCCTCGCGACCCCGGAGCGACTGCCCACGCTGCCCGCACAGCTCCGGACGCTTCACGCGCTGGGCTGTCGAGATGCCGCGCTCCTGCGCTACGTCGGCGACGACGCGAAGCTCCGACTGAGTCCTTCGGATGAGGCACGACTCACGGAGGTGCTCGCGGACAGCCCGCTGCGCACGCGCCTGTCGGTCTGCTTCGGAGACACGCTGACGGAGGTCCCCCGGCTCTTCGGCGGCGACTGCGGCGCGGGGCTCGACTTCGTCACCCTGACGTCGGACCGACGGCTGAAGGCGTGCTCGTTTCAGGGCGGGGGACTTCCCATCACCTCGGCGGAGGATGTGCTCGCGGGATGGAACGGGCGGCGAGACGTGCTGTCCGCGCCGTCGCCCCTGGCGGGCTGTGCGCGCGCGGGGGCGCCTTTGGGAGAGGCGCTGACCGACGGCGTTCGCGTGTGGCGCGGGTTCTCCGGAAACAACAGCGGAGACTGCGTGCTCGTGGGTCGCTTCGAGACGGCTGAAGAGGCCACGGCCTACCTCGACACGCTCCTGCCAGACTGGAAGTCGGGACGCGCCTACCCGGAGCGATGGAAGGAGCTGCTCGCGGCGGAGGGCATCCCGGTGGGCGCGGAGGAGCGCGTCCCCGATTTGATGGCCTCGCTGGGCCGGGTGGTGATGCTGCACACCGAGATGACGCTGGATGACGACTTCCCCGCGCTGCGGACCCTCTTGTGGAAGCGCAAGGGGCGCATGGTCCACTCGGAGATTCACGGGCACGGTAGATTCGAGCTGGCGACCGCGTTTGGAGTGCGGGACACGGCGACCCTGGGCGCACTGGAGCGCGTGCTGGAAGAGGAAGTGCACGGCTCTTTCATCCGCCATGCGAACCAGCTCCACGGGCTCGTGGGCTACTGGGGCGCCCCTGGTGGCAGGGAGTCCCTCGACACCGTGGTGGCGAGGCTGAAGACACTCGCCCAGGAGAACGGCGCGGTCGTCGCGGCGGAGCTGGTGGAGGTCCCCAAGGACCTGCGCCTCGAACAGCGCCTCGCCTCGCGCGGCCCTCACGCGGGGCGGCTGCGCCTGTGGGTCCTGTTCCAGTCCGCGGAGGTGGCGAGCCGCTATGCGAAGGACCTGACCGGCGACGTCACGGTGGCGGGCCCGCACGTCCTGCTGGAGGAAGACCACTTTGGCCCCCGCCTGGGTTACCTCGCCCAGCGCCAGGGTGGCACCGCGCTCATGCTCACCAGTCAGCGCGTCATCGTGAGGGGCTCCTTCTCGCAGCCGAAGCGCGGCCCGCCCGACGTCGTCCCGCACCTTCGTCCGTACCTGACACCGGACGACCGCGTGGAATCGGCACCCGGGAACGACAGCCTCTCGGTCCGGGTCAACACGATGGAACCCGGACGCGTGCTGAAGGCGCTCGTCGAGCTGGAGGCCGTGCTGGGCCTGCATGCCTGGGTTCGGGTGTACTCCGACGACCCGCTCGCGGAGGCACTGCACCGCCTCCGCGAGGACGTGAACGAAGAACTCCGTCGACGGTAGCGACGGCCCTACCCCTGCTCGGCCCGGGGGACTTCTCGCCGCGGGCCCAGGTGCCATCCCTTGGCCCGCTCCTGCTCACGCCAGAGCGCCGCATAGGGCCCCTCGCGACGCACCAGCTCGTCGTGAGTCCCGCTCTCCGCCACGCGTCCGCGCTCCAGCACCACGATGCGGTGCGCGCGACGCACCGTCCGCAGCCGGTGCGCAATCACGACCACCGTCTTGTGCCGGACCAGCTCGTCAATCGCCCGCTGAATCTCCGCCTCCGCGGACGCATCGACCGAAGCCGTGGCCTCGTCGAGCAGGACGATGGGCGCGTCCTTGAGGATGGCCCGCGCGATGGACAGCCGCTGCCGCTCGCCTCCCGAGAGTGAGCCACCGTCCTCGGTGAGCACGGTGTCGAAGCCCTGGGGGAGCGCCTGGATGAAGTCGTGCGCCCTCGCGGCCCTGGCGGCGCGCTCGACGTCCTCCCGGGACGCATCCGCGCGGCCCACGCGCAGGTTGTCGAGCACCGTCCCGGAGAACAGCACCACGTCCTGGAACACCATCGCGATGTGCCGGTGCAGCTCCTCGAACGGCAAATCCCGGATGTCGACTCCGCCGATGCGAATGGCCCCCTGCCCTCGCGGCACGTCCCACAGCCGCGCGACCAGATGCACCAGCGTCGACTTGCCCGAGCCCGAGGCACCGACAATCGCCGTGAGCGACTGCTCGCGGAACTCGACGGAGACGTCCTTCAGCACGTGCTCCCCTTCGTACGCGAAGGAGACGGCCTCCACCTCCACGTTGAAGCGGGTGACAGGCGCCGCCGGCGAGGAAGGCTCGCTCAGCGGCTTCTCGGCCATGAGCCGGTCCACGCGCTCCAGCGCGCGCTGGGAGCCTCGGAGCATGAGGAGCGCCACGCCCAGCTCGGCCACCTGTCGCGTCACGCCCACGCTCACCACGAGGAACACCAGGAGCGTCCCCGGAGCCAGCGTCCCCTGGAAGGCCAGCGTGCTGCCCACGAACGCCACGACGACGAAGCTCGCCTCGACCAGGAAGCCGAAGACGGACAGGAGCGGTGACGGCGCCACCTCCGCGCGGATGAGCGCGTCACGCAGCCGCTCCATCGCCTTCACGAAGCGCTGGTACACCTCACCGTGTCGACCGAAGGCGCGGAGCACGGCGATGCCCTGCACGTACTCGACGATGCGCGCGTTCACGTCCGCCGTCGCCTCGAGCACGGAGGTGATTTCCCGCACGAAGAGGGGCGTCGTGGCCGCCAGGACGACGAGCGCGACGGGCAACATCGCGAGGACGGCGAGCCCCAGCCGCCAGTCGAGGAAGCACAGCCCGAGGCCCACCAGCATCGGCAGGGCGAAGCTGGCGGCGAAGACGCCGATGATGTGCGACCAGATGTCCTCGACGAGCGCCAGGTCCGTCGTGAGCACGCCCATCAGCTCGCCGCTGCGGTGCTGGGTGAAGAAGCCCATGGGCAGCCGCCGCAGGTGGTCCGCCGTGCGGATGCGGGCCTGTCCCATCAGCGCATGGGCCGCGGTGAAGATGTTCGACATCGCCGACCGGGTGAACACCATCCGCAGGAGCACCGCGAGGACGATGCCGCCCGTCACCTGGCCCGTCAGCTCCAGGGTGAGCCGTCGCTCCAACGCCGCACGGACGAAGAACAGGACCAGCGCATAGGGCAGCGCCGTCGCCACCGCCTCACCGAAGGCGAAGAGGAAGCCGCGCCGCAGCCGCTCGTCCTTCTGGCCCGCCAGCCGCTCTCCGAGCGTGAAGAACTCTCCAATCATGATGCCACCTCCACACCACGCGGGGCTTCTGCCTCGGCACCGCCGAGCGACCAGTCCCGTGCATCCGAGTGACTCGCCCACAGTCGCTGGTAGAGCGCGCAGCGCGAGAGCAGCACCTCATGCGGACCCTGGTCCTGGACCCGCCCTCCGTCGAGCACGACGATGTGGTCGGCGGTGGCGATGGTCGACAGCCGGTGGGCGACGACCACGACGGTCCTCCCCTCGCACAACTCCGACAACGCCTCCTGGATGCGCGCCTCGTTCTCCGGGTCCGCGAACGCGGTCGCCTCGTCGAGCAGGAGCACGGGCGCGGCCTTGAGCAGGGCCCGCGCGATGGACAGCCGCTGCTTCTCTCCACCGGACAGTCGCGCGCCACGCTCACCCAGCATCGTGTCGTACCCCTGGGGCAGCCCGAGGATGAAGTCGTGCGCCCGCGCGGCGCGGCATGCGGCCTCCAGCTCCGCGTCCGTCGCCTCCGCGCGCCCCAGCCGCAGGTTGTCGCGGACGGAGCCATGGAAGAGGAACACGTCCTGGAACACCATGGAGACGCGCGAGAGCAGCGTGTCGAGGGGCAGCTTACGCACGTCGACGCCTCCCAGCTCCACCGTGCCGCCGTGGGCCTCCCACAGCCTGGGCACGAGCTTCACGAGCGTCGACTTGCCAGCGCCCGAGGGCCCCACGAGCGCGGTCACCTTCCCGGCCGGCGCATCGAACGTGACGCGGTGGAGCACGTCCTTCCCCGCGCTGTCGTAGCGGAAGTCGACCTCGCGGAAGGAGATTCCGTCATGTCGTGGCGACTCGGTGCCCGCGACGTCTTCCAGGTCGGGCGCCAGGAGGATGTCGTGGATGCGCTCGTTGCCCGCCGTGACGCGCTCGACGTTGCCCCACGCGAACATCAGCCGCATCAGCGACATGAGGAGCTGGGGTCCCAGCACCAGGAACAACACCAGCGACTCCAGCGAGAGCCCACCTCGCACGTAGAGCCAGCCTCCCAGGGGCACGAGGACGACGAGGCTGGAGCCGATGAGCGCGCCGAAGGCGCCATAGCCCCGCCCGTTGGTGCGCATGAAGCCCTCCATCCACGCCAGGCCCTCCTCGATGGAGCGCGAGAGGTCCCCGAAGCGGGCCGCGGAGAGGCCAAACGTCTTGATGACCTTGATGCCCCGGAAGTACTCCAGGAGCGACGCGTTCATCCGCTGCTGAATCTCGTTCCACCGCGCATGCGCCTTGCCGACATCGCGCATCGCGAGCGCCATGGCGCCCACGGCCAGCGGAGCGACGGCGATGCTCGCCAGGGCCATCCGCCAGTCCACCCACAGCAGCGCGACAGCCGTGGCGAGCGGAACCACCATGGCGGCCACCGCGTCCGGGAAGTTGTGCGCGACGAACGACTCAATCTGATTCACGTCGTCCATCAGCGTCGTCTTCAGCGAGCCCGTGGACCGACGGCTGAAGAACGACAGTGGCACCGCGCCGAGCTTCCGCGCGATTCGCAGGCGCAGCGCATGGAGGATTCGGAATGCGGCGATGTGCGCGGCCATCGTCGCCCCCGCGACGAACAGGTAGCGCAGCACCAGCGCCCCCACTGCGACGAGCGCCAGCGTGCGGACCTCGTCCAGCTTCGGCGGCTCCGCGTAGATGGCCGTGGCCATGCGCGCGACAACGAAGAACGGCACCAACCCCAGCGCGGCGGCCACCGTCGAGCTGAGCGCCGCGAGCCCCACCAGCGGCCCCTGCAAACCCAGCAGCGACACCAACCCTCGCAGGCCAGGCGGCGGATGACTCGGCGACTCCTCGACGACACTCACGGACGACCTCCCATTGACTTGATTTCGATAATAGTATTCATTATCGACGCCTGACCAGCGGCATCGAAAAACCAGGGCGCAGGTCCCCACCCGTTACCCGCGGGAGGGCAGGACACCGTGCCGCAGCAGCTTCAGGCAGAGCGCCAGGTACGCGCGTTCCCGCTGAGCGCGGCTGCCCAGGTGACGCAGCCGGTGGGCATGGCGCTCGCTGTAGCTGACCCAGGCCTTCATGAGGCCCGCCATGGCGATGAGGAGCAGCTCCGGGTCCACGTCCTTCGCGACGGCGCGGTTGCGCTGCGCGGCCCGGACCTGGGCGGCCTGTCGTTCGACGAAGTCGTCCTCACCCGGCCACATCTCCAAGTCCCCTTCCAGCGCGGCCCAGGCGGCCAGGCGGGACCACTCCGGACTCGCCCGGAAGAAGCCGACGAGCTGCTGGAGCCCCTCCTCGGTGAGCAGCCCCAGGCCGTCATCATCGGGAGCCGGTGCGTGGGCCCGCGCGGAGTCCTCCACCGCGTGGGCCTTCACGATGGCGTAGAGCGACTCCTTCGTCCCGAAGTGGTGCTGAATCAGGCTCACGGACACGCCCGCCGCGGTGGCGACATCCCGGAAGGACGTCCCGGCGAAGCCACGCTCCGCGAACAGCCGCGTGCCCTCCGTGAGGATCCGCTTCCGGACCCCCTCCGGGTCCCTCGTCAGCACGGGCTTCTTCTTCGCGGCGGCGACCATCGTGAACTTACTGTACGACCAACAAGTTCACCATTCAAGTCTCCGGGCGATAGGGGCCGCCAGGGACACCCCAGCCCCAGATGGGCATGGGCCCGTCCAGCGTGACGCTCGCGCCGGGCTGGGAGTTGATGACGGCGAGCCGGGAGCCCCACTCGACGTAGGCGACGAAGGCCGAGCGGAACTCGGGGTCCGAGGGCAGCTCCACCTCGTTGGCGCTGTCGAGCAGCAGGTCCGTCCAGCGTCGCCGCTGCGCCTCCGTCAGGTGCCGCTCCAGGTGGTGACGCAGCATCCCGGGATGTCCGCCATGCGCCTCGCTGTAGGCACGAGGCCCGCCCAGGACTTCACCCAGGAAGAGGGCGACGTGGGCCGGGTGCCGCGCGGACATGCGCTCGAAGATGGGGCCGAGGAGCGCGTCGGTGCGCACCCGGGCATAGAAGCACTCTGTCAGCCGCGCCAGGGCCTGCGCCCCACCCGCCCACGCGTAGAGCGTGGGCACCGCGGACGCTGCACCGCCGTCGCTCACGGCCGGGTCCACGCCGTGTCGACGTCGTAGTGCTTCATCTCCTGGATGTCGGAGACGAACGGCCGCACGAGCACGAAGAACTTCTGGAAGGCCGCGCTGCCCCGGAACCCCTTCATGTGTCCTTCGAGGGAGTCCCACTCGATGCGGACGACGAAGTGGTGGGGCTCCTCGGAGCCTCGGCTCACTTCGTAGCGCAGGCAGTGCGGCGAGGCGCGCAGATGCTCACCCGCGGCCCGGTAGGCCTCGAGGAACGCGTCGGCGCGCTCGGCCGGGATGTCATAGCGGATGTATTCGACAATCATGGACTGCTCCTTGTTCGATGAGGACTTCGACGGGCGGGGTGCGGCGGCAATCCCCGCGACGCCCAGGGCGGCGACGAGGAGGAACAAGGCGACACGACGAGACTTCCCGGACACGGACGACCTCCAGGGCGGGGACCTGGTTTCGAGGGTGCATTCCCGCCCAGCCATGCCACTGTAAGGACGACGGGAGGACCCCCGCTTTGTCGGCCGTTCCGATTCGTGGGCCTCGCGTTCCAAAGGGAGGGATGGGGATGGAGCCGCTGTCCGCGGTGCTGCGTGGGATGAACCTGAAGGGAAGCATCTACGCGGCCTGGGAGCTGCGGGCCCCGTGGGGCATGGACCTGCCGGAGGCTCCCTTCGCATCCTTTCACTGGATGGAACAGGGAAGCAGCTGGCTGCGCGCCGGCGAGGACGTCCTGCCCCTGGAGGCCGGCGAGCTGGTGGTCCTCTTCGGTGGCCAGGCACATCAACTGCTCTCCTCGCGTGCGGCCTCGGCCACGCCCCTGTCACGACTGCTCGTGCGGCACCCACCCGTCGCGGGGGTTCATCACGTCGAGGGCCCGGGTGCGCAATCCCGACTGGTCTGCGGCAAGTTCGCGGCCGAGGGCGAGCAGGGCCTCCGGATGCTGCGCGGGCTTCCCCCCGTCGTACACCTGGGACGCGAGAAGCTGCAGGCGCTTCCCGCCCTCCACGCGCTGCTGACGTCCCTCTCCCACGAGGCGGGCTCCACGGCCCCCGGAGCCGCCACAGCGGCCGCGCGAATCACCGAGGCGCTCTTCGTCCAGGTCCTGCGCACGCTGCTGCTCGAATCGGACGAGGGGCCCCCCGGGTGGCTCGCGGGGCTGCGCGAGCCTCGACTGGCGGAGGCGCTCCACCTGCTCCACATGGACCCGGCGCGGCCCTGGTCCGTCGAGGAGTTGGCCTCGCGGGTGGGAATGTCCCGCACGCGCTTCGCCCTGCTCTTCCAGGAGCGCATCGGCCAGCCTCCCGTGGCCTATCTGGCCCACCTCCGCCTGGAGCTCGTCACCCGACGGTTGCGCGATGGCGAGGAGTCCATCGCCGAAATCGCCCACGCGGTCGGGTTCGAGAGCCAGTCCGGACTGAACCGCGCGTTCCGTCGGCGCTTCGGGCAGACGCCCTCGGCGTTCCGCAAGTCGACGCGTGCCTGAAACATCCCACCATCGTAGCCGGTTCGTACAAGCGCCAGGGAACACGCGCGTCCCACACTCGCGCCATGAACCTCGCCCAGAAAATCGCGGCCTTTTCAGCCGGTGGCTTCCTGCTCGCGGGCCTGCTCTTCGGCGTCTGGAAATATCTCCAGATTTCCCAGAGCCCCAAGGCCCAGGCCTCGCCCTACGTCGACATCGCCCACCGGGCCGCGCTCCTCTATTCGTTCGCGTGCCTCGTCGTCGAACGCTTCGTCGTCCTCAGCGCCTTGGATGACACCATCGAGCTGATCGCCGTCATCGCTCAAATCGGCTTCTTCGCGGTGGGCGTCTCGACCTACGTCATCCACGGCCTCCTGAAAGACACGGACAATCAATTCGAGCGCCCCCACAGGCTCGGGCGTGCAGTGGTGCCTCCCGCGGTGATGGTGGCCTCCATGGTCGCGCTCATCGCGGGAGAGCTCGGAGGCTTCGCCGTGCTGTTCTGGGGCGCCGTCACAACCTGATTGTGACAAGCAGGCAGGCGACCCAGGGCTTCCGCCCGTGCTCCAGGCAGGGGGCGGGGTCGTCACGGACCTTCAGGATGAGCCCGGAGCCCAGAGGCGTTTGCCTCCGCTGGGGGCCCATTCTTCCGCCCTCGTGGAGTCCTCGCCCCCCGCGCCTCGAAGAAATTGTCGGGTAGCACTTCGCGCCGCCACCGGAGTTTCATGACAAACTCCGCGACACTTCACGCGCCCAGCCGCCTGCTCAGGGAATTCATGTCATTTCTGGACCGCATCCTCGACCCTCCGAGCTACGGCTACGAGAAGAACGGCGCGCTCTACGTGCCGACCCACCGGGAAATCTTCTCGGAATTCTTCGCGCGGCTGAACATCTTCCGGACGCGGAAGAACTGGCTGGCGCTCATCGGGTGGACCACGACGCTGGGCTTCGGCATCCCACTCGCCCTCTTCTTCACCCACTACTTCAGCTGGTGGCTGCTGCTCGTGGGTTTCATCTACAGCATGGTGGTCCTGGGCACACACGGCACCATCTGGTTCCACCGGTACTCGACGCACCGGGCCTTCCAGTTCAAGAACGCCTTCTTCCGTGAGCTCTGCCGCAACCTGGTGGTGAAGACGATTTCGGAAGAGGCGTATGTCATTTCCCACCACGTCCACCACGCCAAGGTGGAGACGCCGGGGGACCCCTACAACGCGAAGGCCGGCTGGCTCTATTGCTTCCTGGCGGACGTGAATCATCAGGGCATCCGCAGGGACTTGAACGCCAAGGACTACTCGCAGCTGTGCAAGCTGATGGAGCACACGGGTGTGCACCTGAACAGCCATGCGCAGTACCAGAAGTGGGGCTCGCTCTGTCACCCCGCCTGGACGGTGGCGCACTTCCTGGCCAACTGGGCGGTCTGGTACGGCGTGTTCTTCCTGCTGGGCGGCCACGCCCTTGCGCTGGCCCTCTTCGGCTGGTCCGGCGTGTGGGCCGTGGGCGTGCGGACGTTCAACTATGACGGACACGGAGGCGGGAAGGACCGCCGACGCGATGGCGTGGACTTCAACATGAAGGACCAGTCCATCAACCAGCTCTGGCCAGGACTCATCACGGGCGAGTGGCACAACAACCACCACCTCTATCCGCACGGAGCCCGCGCGGGCTTCCTGTCCTACCAGTTCGACCCCGCCTGGCACTTCATCCGCGGGTGGTCCTACCTGGGCGCCATCACGTCGTACCGGGACTTCAAGCAGGAGTTCATGGAGCGCCACTACCTGCCCTGGGCGGAGAAGCAGAAGGACAAGGCCGTCGTCGTGGGTGGCTAGAGCCTTCGAGGCAGGGAGAGGCACCGCTATGCCTCCCCTGCTCCCTGCGATACGCTGAAACGCGAATGGCGACAGAGAAGGCGCTGCTGCTCATCGCGGATATCGGCGGCTACACCCGGTTCATGAAACACCACCGCTTCAGTCTCGCGCACGCGCAAGACACGGTGGCGCAGCTGCTCGAAGCCGTCATCGACGCCTCCGGCAAGTTCAAGCTCGCGAAGCTCGAAGGGGACGCGGCGTTCTTCTACGCCGTCGGCGACGACTGCAGCGTCCTGGCCCGGCGGATCGCCGACATCCGCCGCGCCTTCCTCGCCCGACGCGAGCGGCTCATCGTCGACCGCATGTGCAAGTGCGAGGGCTGCATGCAGGTCGGCGGCCTGACGCTCAAGTTCGTGGCCCACTCCGGAGAGGTCGCCTTCCAGCGCGTGAAGCACCTCACCGAGCTGGCGGGCGTGGACGTCATCCTCGTGCACCGGATGCTGAAGAACGACGTCCCCGTGTCCGAGTACTTCCTGATGACCGACTCGGTGCACCAGCGGCTCCAGCCGGAGCTGCGCCAGCTCACCCGGGGGCTCGAGCACGAGTTCGAGGGCCTGGGCCGCACGGCCACGCACTACCTGGACCTGAACGAGAGCGCCCAGGAGCTGCCCGCGGCGATTGGCCCCAGCCTGCCCCGCAGGTGGTGGCACAAGCTGACGCAGGAGGCGCGCTCGCTGAAGTACGTGCTCGGCTTCCAGCAGGCCTGCCAGAACTTCCGCAACGTCGAGGTGGTCGACGCCCAGGAGGCCGCGCCCTCCTCCGACGTGCCGCGCTCCTGAACAGAGAGCGCCTCAGGCGGGCGCGCCCGTGGCACTCGATGGGGTCTGCTGACGGATGAACCGCCGGAACTCTCCCGGCGTCCGCGCGTGGACGCGCTGGAAGGCCCGATTGAAGGCCCCGGCGGACTCGTACCCGACGGCGTCAGCGACCTCCGCGAGCCCCAGGTCTCCGTCCCGCAGCAGGCAGCCCGCCTTGTACATCCGCCAGCGCGTCAGGTACTCCAGCGGCGTCTCACCCACCTTCGCCTTGAAGTGCAGCGCGAAGGCGGAGCGTGACATGCCCGCGATGCGGGCGAGCGCCTCGACAGACCAGGGCTGTGCGGGCGCGTGGTGCATGGCCCGCAGCGCGGCCCCGAGCGGTGCGTTCCCCAGCGCCGCCAGCCACCCCAGCTCCCCCGCGCCTCCCGACGTGTAGTGCGCGCGAATCATCTGCACGAAGAGGATCTCCGCCAGCCGGTTGATGACCACGGGTGAGCCGATGGCGGACGTCGCGGTTTCGAGCGCCAGGAGGTTGAGCGTGGCCCCCAGCGCGCTGGCCTGCGCCTCGTCACCCCGCACACAGAGGACGCTCGGCAACAGCTCGAAGACCGACTGGCCGCTCCACGCGTCGAACTCGAACAGCCCGGTGATGACCTGGGTCGCCGCGCCGCCACCGCCGAAGCGCAGGAGGTCTCCCGTCTTCGTGCGGATGAGGGCCTCCCCATCCTGGGCGCGCGTGCGCGGCGCATCGCGCACCGTGACGCCCAGCCCGGCCGCGACGACGTAGCAGTCCCCTCCACGCAGGGGGATGGCCTTGGGCTCCCCTGTCACCTCCAGCCAGCAGCTCCCCCGCGTCACCAGTCCGAACTTCGCGTGCGGTGAGCCGGGGAAACGCACACCCCAGGGCGCGGTCGCCTCCATCCGGCAATACAGCGCGCTCCGGACCCGCATCGCGGTGAACACGTCGCTGAAAGGGTCGACTCCCGATGGAGCCGCTCCGTCTGGACGATTGGACACTTCATCTGGAGTTTCAGGCACTGAAAGTCCTCCGCTCGGGACGTACTGTACTTCGCGAAAGAGAGGTTCCCACATGATTCTGGTCACTGGCGCGAATGGAACGGTCGGCAGCCTGGTCGTTCAGCAGCTCGTCGAAGCGGGGCAGCGGGTGCGCATCCTGGTGCGCGACACGGCGAAGGCGTCCAAGCACGGCGGCGCGGTGGAGGTCGTCCAAGGAGACCTCGCGAGGCCCGAGACACTCGGCGCGGCCTTCGCGGGCATCGAGAAGCTCTTCCTGCTGACGACGGGGCCCGCGCGAATCGAGCTGCACGGGCTCGACGCGGCCAGGGCCGCTGGCGTGCGCCACGTCGTGAAGTTCTCCTCGATGGGTTTTGGTCCGACCCGCGACGCGCTGGCCATCGGAAACTGGCATCGTGACGTGGAGGCGGCGCTGGAGTCCTCCGGGCTCGCGTGGACCGTCCTGCTCGCGGGCGGGTTCAACACCAACGCGCTCGGCTGGGCGCACACCCTCAAGACGCAGGGCACCGCGTTCGCCGCGACGGGAGAAGGCAAGGTGGCGGTGGTGGACCCCAGGGACCTCGCCGCCGTCGCTGTCTCCTCGCTCACCCAACCGGGGCACGAGGGCAAACGCTACGAGCTGACCGGCCCCGAGGCGCTGAGCTTCGACGAGCAGGTGGCGCTCATCGGCGCGGCGGTGGGAAGGCCCCTGCGCTTCGTCGACGTGCCTCCCTCGGCGGCACGCGACGCGATGTCGCAAGCGGGCATGCCCGCGCCGCTCGTCGAGGGGATGCTGGAGGTGATGGCGACCATCAAGGCCGGCGGCGCCGTGACGGTGTCCCCCGCCATCGAGCAGGTGCTGGGATGCAAGCCCCGCACCTTCGCGGCCTGGGCGAACGAACACGCCGCCGCGTTCAGGTAGCCCCGCGACAGCGGTCCTCCTTGGGCTCGCCGCGCGCATCGCCGCCAGCGAGCCCCCTCACCTCGTCTTCCGGAAGACCCCCCATGCCCCTCGAATCACTCCGTCCCAACGCCCCCATGACGTGGACGCGGCCCCACATCCTCCACCTGCTCCAGTCGGGCCTGCGTGCCTCCGTGCCCACCGTCCTCCTCGCGACGCTCGCCATGGAGGCACGGCCCCATGCACACGGGCTCTCCTTCTTCCCGGAGCTGCGGTACGCGGTCCTGGCTCCCGTGTGTGTCCTCGTCGCTGTACTCGCCGCCTTCGGCCACGGCTGGCTCACCGGGCGAGTCTCCCGGCCCCGTTCGATGCTGGCGACCGCCACACTGGGACTGGCGCTGGTGCTGCTCCTCGGGATGGCGGTGCTGGGCCGTGACGGACTCGCCGTCGCGGCACTCCCCGCCTTCATCACCGTGGCGTTCGCCGTGGCCTGGCTCGCTCCACGCGCGGTCGAACAGCCCTCGCGCTCACGCGTGCGGACAGTCGCCCTCGCGCTCCTCGGCACGCTCGAAGCCGCGGGCGTGGTGACGGCGCTCGCGGGGGAGCACGAACTGCCCCACGGCCCGGAGTCCCTCGTCGGCGAGATTCCTCGCGCGATGTTCGACGCCGAGCACCGGTTCGTCGACCTCCCCAGTGGCGCGCGCATCCACTACGTGGACGAGGGCACGGGCGACACGCTGCTCTTCCTGCACGGCAACCCCTCGTGGTCCTTCCAGTGGAGGGATTTGATTCGAGGACTGCGCGGCTCCTACCGCTGTGTCGCCCTCGACTACCCGGGCTTCGGCCTGTCGACAGCGCCTCCCGGCTTCGGCTTCACACCCGGCGAGCAGAGTCGCGTCCTGGAGGAGTTCGCGGAGCACCTCGGCCTTCGCGACGTGACGCTGGTCATGCAGGACTGGGGCGGTCCCATCGGCACGCACTTCGTGGCGCGGCGCCCCGAGCTCGTCCAGCGCGTCATCCTGGGAAGCACCTGGGCGTGGAAGACGAGCACGAGCGAGCCCCGGGGGATTTGGTCCGTCATCGCGGGCGGCCCCATTGGCGCGTTCGCGCAGCACCACTTCAACGCCATCGCCTCCTTCGGACTGAAGGACAGCATCGTCCGCGAGCTTCCTCGCGATGTGCGCGACGTCTACCTGCGGCCCTTCCAGCCACTCGAGCGCCGTGGCATCGCCACTTTCTATCCAGGGCAAATCACGAAGGCGCACACCTTCTTCGAGGAGGTTGAAGCGGGCCTGCCTGCCCTCGTCCACAAGCCGGCACTCATCTTCTGGGCGCTCGACGACCCCGGCTTTCCTCAGGCGGACCGTGTCCGCTGGGAACAGACGTTTCCGAGCCACCACACCATCGAGCTCGCCAACGCACACCACTTCTTCTTCGAGGACCACGCGGACACGGTCGTCTCCGAGATTCGCGCGTTCATGTCGTCGGAGCTCGCGAGGAACACGGCCGTGCCTTGAGGAGTCACACGCTTCATCGAACGAACCAGCGCTCGCGTCGGATGCGGAGTTGAGCGGCCTCGGGTACCTTGCCGAACAGCCTCTCGCCCGACGAGATGCACCAGGGGGATGTTCGTGAAGCTTTATTTCATGCCTGGAACTCGAGCCACCCGCCCGCGAGCGGCTCGTCCTACCCAGGGTCGCGCTTCGCCGAGCCGACCTTGAAGTGGAACCAGGAGGACAGATGATGAACCAGCTCGCATGTGGCCATGCCGCACCTCTCGCGGGACAGTGGTGTGCGCACCTCGCGGAGGACGAGGACGCGGGCTACCACGTCCGCTTCACGGGCCAGGGCGTCCACCACGACCTGCTCTGCGAGGACTGCGCGCGGGTGGCCCTGCCTGGCCAGGAGTTCCGGAGCATCTGCGCGGCCTGCCAGCACGTGAGATTAGGGAGGACCTCCGCGCTGATGGGCATCATCGGACGCCCCGGCGTGCGCACGCGGGCGACCGCGCTCCACTTCGAGCACCGGGAGCACTCCCTCCCCGCACTCGCGGGCCAGACGCTTCGCGGCCTCATCGCGCTGGGCACCGAGCCTCGCTCGCAGTGGCTCGCGGTGAACGAGCAGGGCGAGCTGCTTCGCCTCGACCTCGAAGAGGGTTCGCTCACGCACACAGGTGTCGTGGGCACGGGCACGCTCGACCTCTCCGCCGAGCTGGTGCTGCACGTCTCGCCGTGCGGGCGCTACGTGGCGGTGGTGAACTCGCGCGGCGCGAAAGGCCTCGTCATGGAGCTGGCCTCCGGCAAGGTGACGATGCCGCTGGACCGGGGCTCGTACCATGAGAAGCGCTGCGAGTTTCCCGTGGCCTTCTTTCGCGACGGCACCAGGACGCTGCTGGCGCATGCGACGGCCTGGAACCGACTGGACGTGTCGGACCCGGCCACCGGGGAGCTGCTGACACCGCGAGAGTCCACCCGGCGAGGCAAGCCCGGCGAGCCCCGGACACAACACGAGCTCGACTACTTCCACTGCGGCTTGACGGTGTCTCCGGATGGGAACTGGCTCGTGGACGACGGGTGGGTCTGGCACCCGGTGGGCATCCTGACCGCCTTCTCCCTGCGGCGCTGGGTCCACGAGAACGTCTGGGAGTCCGAGGACGGCCCCTCCCTGAAGCAGCTTCGCGAGTGCTCGTACCACTGGGATGGCCCGCTGTGCTTCGTGGGCCCGCGCACCCTGGCCGTCTGGGGCTTCGGCGGGGATGTCGACACCCTGCTCGACGCCGCGATGCTCTTCGACGTCGAGACCGGGAAGCTGGTGCGATGGTTCCCGGGACCGCGCGGAGCGTTCAGGTGCGATGGGAACCTGCTGCTCGTGAGCGCGAAGGACACGGGCACCACCGTGTGGGATGTGGAGACGGGCGAGCGGCTCCTCCAAGACTCCACCGTGGTGCCCACGGCGTGGCACCCGGCGGCCCGCCGCTTCCTGACCGTGCTGCCCGACGGCCTGCTCCGGGAGAGCAGCTTGAGCGGCGCGGCCTGGTGACGCGCGCCCCCCGGAAGTCGACGCGGCTCAGGCCGGGAACACCGCCAGCTCCAGCCGCCCCAGACGCTCCGGGTCGAAGATGGATTCGAGGGCGAGGACCTTCCCATCGCTGATGGTGAAGACGAGGACAGAGAGCAGCCGACCTCCCGGAGCCACGATGAGTCCGACCTTTCCGTTGATGAGCCCCAGTTGAGCGAAGCCGCCCCGGGCCGCGTTGATCTGCGCCTGCCGGGCAACCTCTCTCGCCCCGCGAGCCTCCCTCGGTGCTCCCGCGGGCAGAACCCGCGCATCCGTGCGCGCGACGATTTCGGGGTCCAGCACGGCGAGCAGCGCATCGAGGTCTCCACTGCGCGCGGCGGAGAGAAAGGCGGCGACGACGTCTCGCTGCGCGGTGAGGCCCGCCTCCGGTGACAGGGCCGCGCCGTGTACGCGACGACGCGCGCGGCTGGCGAGCTGCCGGGTCGCCGTCGCATTGCGCCCGACGATGGGCGCTATCTCGTCGAACGTCAGGGAGAACATGTCGTGCAGCACGAAGGCGATGCGCTCGGGAGGACTCAGGGCTTCGAGCACCACGAGCAGCGCGAACCCCACCGAGTCCGCCATGAGCGACTCCTGCTCGGGATTGCCGCCGGCCGCGTGACTGGCGAGCAGCTCCACGCCCTTGCTTTCCGAGGGCTCCTCACGGCGCGACTCGCGTGAGCGCAACTGGTCCAGGCACACGCGCGAGACGACCGTGGTCAGCCAGCCCCGCAGGTTCGCGACGTCATGGGTGTCCGCCCGGCTGAAGTGCAACCAGGACTCCTGGACAGCGTCCTCCGCGTCGCTGAGTGAACCCAGCATCCGATAGGCCACGGCTCGCAAGTGGACCCGGTGTGCCTCGAAGCCCTCGGCCCGCAGATTCTTTTCGTCCACCGGTCACACTCTTTCGCTGAGGTCCGTCACCGCGGCGCCGAACGTAACGCAGCCGGAATGACACGCACGCGGATGTTCGGTCCACCCATCAGCCAGGGCCCTGGAGGCCCTTGGAGCGTCCTCACCATGAACTCCCGCATGAAGAACCCCGCGATGGTCGTCCCCGAGGCCATGAACGCCCTGCAGGCCCTGGCAGCGGCCACCCACAAGGGCGGCGTGCCGCAGAAGACGCTCGACCTGATCCACCTGCGCGCCAGTCAAATCAACGGCTGCGGCGTCTGCGTGGACATGCACCCGCGCATGGCCAAGAAGGCCGGGGAAACCGATGACCGCCTCTTCGCGGTGGCCGCCTGGCGCGACACGACCTACTTCACCGACGCCGAGCGCGCCGCGCTGGCACTCACCGAGTGCGTCACCCGGCTCAGCGACCGCTCGGACCCCGTCCCCGACGACGTCTGGAAGGAAGCGGCCCGGCACTACGACGATACGGCCCTGGGGACCCTGGTGATGTCCATTGGACTGGTCAACCTCTGGAACCGGCTCAACGCGACGACGCGGCAGGTGGCCAACCCCCACGCCCGCTGGTAGCGCGGCGTCGGCTCGCCGACACCGTCAACGTCGAGAGGTCGAACGTCCGATGAACGAGGAGCCCTTCAGGCTCCAGCCCTGGAGGGTCGTCGCTTCTTTTCATTGCGCCGGGCGGTCACGGGCTGCTTCGCCGGCTTCGTCAGCTTCGGCTTCGTCAGCTTTGGCTTCGTCAGCTTCGGCTTCGCCAGCTTCGGCTTCTTCGCCGACACCTTCTTCTTCGGGGGCAGTTGCTTCTCGATCCAGGCGTCGTAGGCCGTCGTTCCGAAGACGTGCCCCTCCACGAGGTGCTGGAGGTACTTCTCATCCGTCACTTCCACCGAGAGGTCGAAGTGATGAAGACGCGCCCAGGCGGCATCCAGGAAGAGTCCCTTCCCCTTTTGCTGGAGGGGGGAGAGCTCGTCGATGATCTTCTGCAGCCGCCCTTCGCCGACCGCGTTGTGCCGCGCGAGAAGGTGGGAGCGCGCCACGAAGCGCGGCGTGTGTTCGGCGTGCCACGCGGCGTCCCAGACGGGGGGCTCGCCCAGCTCCGCATGAAGGGGCGACTTTGCCTTGCTTGATTTCTTCGCCAGGGCGACCCGTTCCCTCGCCACTGCCTTCGGCAAGCCCCTCACCAGAAACTCGGTAGGGTCAGCGCGTCTCTTCGCGTCCAGGAGCAGCATCAAGCCGAAGGCGCGGCCTGAAGCGTAGTCCGTGAAGCCGCCACCAAAGCCGGTCAGACAGTGCAGGGTGACTTCC